>DATIOA010000156.1:0-2596 GCA_035473575.1 Rudaea sp.
GCCGGTGCCGGTTGGGCCGAACAGCTTGTGCCCGGTCAACGCATAGAAATCGCAGCCCAGCGCCTGCACGTCGACGCTCATGTGCGGCGCTGCCTGCGAACCATCGACGAGCAGCGGAACACCTCGATTTCTTGCCGCGCGCGCGATTTCACGGATCGGGTTGACGGTGCCCAGCACGTTCGACACATGCACCACGCCAGCAAGCTTCACGCGCGGCGTCAGCATCTCGATGAAACGCTCGACGATCAACTCGCCATTTTGCGTTATCGGCGCGGCTTTCAGCGTCGCGCCCGTGCGTTCGCACACGAGTTGCCACGGCACGATGTTGGCGTGGTGCTCCATCGTGGTGACGAGGATTTCGTCGCCCGGTTGCAGGCGCGGCAGCGCATGGCTGTAGGCGACCGTGTTGATCGCCTGCGTCGTACCGCTGGTAAACACGACTTCGTCGCGCGACGGCGCGTTGATGAAGCGCGCCAGCTTGTCGCGCACGGCCTCATAGGCACTGGTCGCTTCCTCGCCGAGCGTGTGCACGGCGCGCGACACGTTCGCGTTGTGTTCGCGATAGAAGGTGTCGACGGCCTCGATCACCACGCGCGGTTTCTGCGCGGTGTTGGCGTTGTCGAAGTAAATCAGCGGTTTGCCGTGAACCTTGCGCGCGAGCAGCGGAAAATCCGCACGGTAGCGCAGCGGGTCGAATGCCGCCGATGCCTCATTCGTGCTCATGCAGCGCCGTCCGCGTTCTGCGGCAGATGCGCATCGAGCAAGGCTTCGAAAGGCCCGCGCAGGTCGGTCGCTTCGATGCGCGCGAACGCGGCGCGGCAGAAACCGGCGATCAGCAGGCTGCGCGCCGCCGCGAGCGGCACGCCGCGCGAGCGCAGGTAAAACAGCGCGCGCTCGTCGAGCTGGCCGACCGTCGCGCCGTGGCTGGCCTTCACTTCGTCGGCGTAAATCTCCAGCACCGGCTGCGCGTCGATTTCCGCATGCGGCGATAGCAGCAGGTTCTTGGTTTCCAGACGCGCGTCGGCGCCATCGGCTCCCGGCGCCACCGTGATCGCGCCGTGCAAAATACCGCGCGCACGGCCATCGGCCACGCCACGCCACATCACGTCGCTCGCGGTGTCGCGCGCCGCGTGGCGCACGTCCAGATGCACGTCCACGTGCTCGCGACCGCGTAGCGCGAACACGCCACGCGAGGACAGATGCGCCTTCGCGCCAGCGAGTTCCGCGGTGATGTCGAAACGCTGGAACCGCCCGCCGCACAGCGCATGGGTGGCATCGAACGAGGCCCCGCTGCCGAGCGTAATACCGGTGCGCCGGACCAGCGAGGCGGAACCCGGCAGGTCGCCGAGCGTCGCCGTTTGCAAGGCCGCACCATCGTCGATGGTGATTTCCGATGCCAGCGCGCCGAGCACGTCCGCACCTTCCGTGCCGACATGTTGTTCCGCGACGCAGGCGTTGCCGGATTCGACGCGGATGTGCAGCGTCGCGTCCCAGCGCGATGGCGCGTCCGACGCGACATTCGCGAACACCAGGTGCAGCGCGCCCTTGCCGCGGAAACGGATCGTGTACGCACCATCGGCCGCGGTTTCAACGATCGCATCGGACGTGCCCACATCCGAATGCGCGGCGTCGAGGACGCCGTTGACGAAGACTAGGCGGTGGCCGCGCGTCTGCGGCCAGTCGAAACGCTCGATCAGCGCCGGCGGCAATTCGGCATTGCCAGCGGCGTTCTGGAATGGCATCTGTTCCAGCGCGCGCAGCGCATGGCGGCTGTATTTCCAGGATTCGGCGCGCGCGACCTCGTCATTGCCGCCGAATTGTTCGAGCAAGGCGCTCATGTCATGCCGCGCCGGCAAGCTTGCGACCCGCGATCCAGGCGTAACCGTGTTCTTCGAGCTTGAGCGCGAGCGACGCATCGCCGGATTCGACGATGCGGCCATCGGCCAGCACATGCACGAAGTCCGGCACGATGTAGTCGAGCAGGCGCTGGTAGTGCGTGATCACGACGAAGGCGCGATCCGGCGCACGCATCGCGTTGACGCCGTCGGCGACCATCTTCAGCGCGTCGATGTCCAGACCCGAATCGGTTTCGTCGAGGATCGCGAGTCTCGGTTCGAGCAACGCCATCTGGAAAATCTCGTTGCGCTTCTTCTCGCCGCCGGAAAAACCCGCATTGACCGCGCGATTGAGCAAATCCTCCTTGAGTTGCAGCACGGCGAGCTTCTCGCGCACCATTTTCAGGAACTGCATCGAGTCGAACTCGGCTTCGCCGCGCGCCTTGCGCTGCGCGTTGAGCGCGGCCTTGAGGAAATAGGTGTTATTGACGCCCGGAATCTCGACCGGATACTGGAACGCGAGGAACATGCCGGCGGCGGCGCGCGCCTCCGGTTCGAGTTCGAGCAGATTCCTGCCGTCGTATTCGACCGAACCCTGCGTGACTTCGTAGCCGTCGCGCCCCGCCAGCACGTAACCGAGCGTGGACTTGCCCGCGCCGTTCGGCCCCATGATCGCGTGCACTTCGCCCGGATTCACTTCCAGCGAAAGACCCTTGAGGATTTCCCTGCCCGCGACGCGAACGTGCAGATTGTCGATTTTC
>DATIOA010000157.1:0-13258 GCA_035473575.1 Rudaea sp.
TCCAAGCAATCGCTGAAAGAAGTCGTGAAAGACCTGCACATGGAAGGGTTCGACATCGGCCTCGAGATGTCGGGCAATCCGCGCGCCTTCAACGACATGCTCGACTGCATGTACCACGGCGGCAAGATCGCGCTACTCGGAATCCTTCCGAATGGTTCGGGCATTGACTGGGACAAGGTCATCTTCAAGGGGTTGGTGCTGCATGGCATCTACGGCCGGCGCATGTACGAGACCTGGTACAAGATGACGCAGATGCTGCTGACCGGCTTCCCGCTGCAGAAGGTGCTCACGCATCAGGTGCACATCGACGATTTCCAGAAAGGTTTCGACCTGATGGAAGCGGGCAATTGCGGAAAAGTGGTTTGCTCGTGGAATTGAGCTAGCTCGCCGTTCAGCGCCGATTGGCGCTGATTGCGGCATCGTGCCGCGATGAAGTTTTCGATCCTCCTCGCACTCGGCGCCATCGCGTGCACTGCGCACGCCGGCGAAACCTTTGAGCCCGAACCTGTGCTCAAGGCGCCGATGCTGGTGCAGGCGCCGCTATTATCCGGCCCGGATTTCCGCGTCGTGCCCGAAGTCGCGGTGCGCGGCTATATGGCCAATTTCCTGATCGACACCAAGTTCGGTCCGTTCCGCGCCGCGAGCGTGGAAATGCTCGCGATCCGCATCGGCGAATTGCCGGCGATGCAAGCACTGGATCAGGCCAGCCGCAGCGGCGCGTTCGCGACCGCGCTCGCCGCGCGCGCGAAGAAAACCGGATCGGCCATCGCCAACGTCGTTACCCACCCTGTCGACACGATCACCGGCCTGCCGCGCGGCGTGGCGCGCTACCTCGGCGCGCAGTGGGACAAATGGAGCGGCCGCGCGCAGTCGGTATCCGACCGTTCCCAGCGCGAATTCGAGAACCGCGGCGATCCTTACCGTGCGCCGCAAGGACCGATGACGGCGATGCGCGACGCACCCACGGACGGTCCGCAACAGTCGGCGGATATGAAAAATCGCGCCTGGTACGCCCGCGCCGGCAACGAGGTCGCACGCGAGGGCAAGCGCTACCTGCAGTACAACTCGCAGCGGCGCGAGATGGCCAAGGTACTGGGCGTGGATCCGAACTCGAGCAACCCTGTGCTCAATCAGGAACTGGACACGCTGGCCTGGGCCGCGGTGTGGGGAAATTTTTCCGCGGGCACCACGCTCGGCCAGATCGGCGGTACGGCAGCGACGGTGATCGGCGACACCGGCAAGCTCAATCAATACGTGCTGTCGAAAACGCCTGAGCAATTGCGCGCGGACAACGAAAAGCGCCTGCTCGCGCTATGCAGCGACGAAACCGTCGTGCGCAGTTTCCTGCGCCGTGGCGGCTTCACCGATACCTTGCGCACGGCGTTCGTGCTGGAACTGGAAAAGCTCGCGCCGAAATCCGGCTGCAACAGCCTGCTGGAGCTGGCCTCGACCACGCGCGGCGAGGTCGAAGCGCGTTACCTCGTCAATGCGCTCAAGCTCGTTGCGTCGCAACCCAACGCAAGCGGCGGCGATTTGCTCACCGCTGGCGCCGCGATCGTCTGGCGCATGCCGTCAGGCAAGATGATCCTGCCCTTGCCCGTCGATTACCTGACGTGGAACGCCGACCTCGCCGCGTTTTTCGACCAGCCATCGCTGCGCGCCGCGAGCAAGCTCGTGCTGATCGGCGGTGAAGCCTCGCTGCCCGCGCAGCGCGCGCTCACCGAACGCGGATGGGGGCTGCAACTGCGCGCACCCTACTCAGGCGCGCCGGACTATGCGCGCTTCGGCGAGTTCAAGCCGGGCCAGTTAGAATGATGCGCAAACCATCGGAGACCGCTCATGACCTACGCCGCCCAAGGCCGCCTCAGCCACGAACTCGCCGTCATCCGCGAACAGGGCCTGTACAAGACCGAGCGCGTGATTGCCACGCCGCAATCCTCGTCGATCAAGACCAGTGACGGTCGCGAGGTGCTGAATTTCTGCGCCAACAATTACCTTGGCCTCGCCGACAATCCCGAGATCGTCGCCGCGGCGAAAAAGGCGCTCGACACGCACGGTTTCGGCCTGGCATCGGTGCGCTTCATCTGCGGCACGCAGGACCTGCACAAGCAACTCGAAGCGGCGATCGCGAAGTTCTTCGGCACCGACGACGCGATCCTGTACACCAGTTGTTTCGATGCCAACGGCGGCTTGTTCGAGACCATTCTTGGCGAAGAAGACGTGGTGATCTCCGACGCGCTCAACCACGCCTCGATCATCGACGGCATTCGCCTGTGCAAGGCCGAACGCCGGCGCTACGCGAACAGCGACATGGCCGAACTGGAAAAGCACTTGCAGGAAACGCAAGGCAGGCGCACGCGCCTGATCGCCACCGATGGCGTGTTTTCGATGGACGGCTTCATCGCCAGGCTCGACCAGATTGTCGCGTTGAAGAAGAAGTACAACGCACTGCTGATGGTGGACGACTCGCACGCCACCGGTTTCGTGGGCCCCACCGGCCGCGGTTCGGCGGAACTGCATGGCGTGCTGAACGAGGTCGACGTATTCACCTCGACTTTGGGCAAGGCGCTTGGCGGCGGATCGGGCGGCTTCACGACCGGGCGCCGCGAGATTATCGACCTGCTGCGTCAGCGCTCGCGCCCGTATCTGTTCTCGAACACCCTGCCGCCGCCGCTGGTCGCGGCCTCGATCAAGGTGTTCGAGATGCTGTCGTCGGGTTCGGCGCTGCGCGACACCGTCAACGCGAACGCCCTGTACTTCCGCGAGCGGATGACCCGTGCCGGTTTCGACATCAAGCCCGGCACACATCCGATCGTTCCGGTGATGCTCTACGACGCCAAGCTCGCGCAGCAGTTCGCGCAGGACTTGCTCGACGAAGGCATCTACGTGATCGGTTTCTTCTTCCCCGTCGTCGCGCAAGGCCAGGCGCGCATCCGCACTCAGATGAGCGCCGCGCACACGCGCGAGCAGATCGACCGTGCCGTGGCGGCGTTCACGAAGGTGGGGAAGAAGTTGGGCGTGGTGAAGTAGCCAACCCCCGCCGGTGACGCCACGCGGCGAATCGGTTAGGCTGCGGACATCGAGACATCGGGGAGGGTGTCATGGCCGAGCATCGCATCGCACTGGACTGGTCGCGCAACGGCGGCCCGTTCGAACGCGGCAACTACGCGAAAAACCATGTCATCCGTTTCGACGGCGGCCAGACGCTGCGCAATTCCTCCGCGCCCGGCGACTACGGCGGCGATGCTTCGGCCAGCAATCCCGAGGAGCTGCTGCTGTCGGCGTTGTCGTCCTGCCACATGCTCACCTTCCTCGCGGTCGCGGCGAACCGTGGTTACGTCATCGACAGTTATCACGACGATGCCAGCGCAGAGCTCGGCAAGAATGCCGACGGCAAGATGGCCGTGATCAAGGCGACGCTCGCGCCGAAAGTGACGTTCTCCGGCGACAAGCGGCCCAATGCCGATGAATACGCAGCGCTGCAGGCCCGTGCGCATGCGGCCTGCTTCATCGCCAATTCGGTCAAGACCCAGGTCGAACTCAAGCTGTAACGCGTCGGCGCGGCCGGGCATGAAGACGCCATGACAGCGTCTTCACTCCATCGTCACCGCATCCGCCCGAAACTCGCCCGCATCGCAGGAGCGCCATGCGCATGAATGCCGTTACCGACCATCACGAGCATCGTCCGCTGCACGCCGTCGCGCAGTGGTTCGACACCGACGCCGCCGCGCAGGACGACGGGGCGGATGCCGAGCGCATAGCCTGGCTGCGCGTGATTCCCTTCATTGCCATGCACCTGGCCTGCCTTGGCGTGATCTGGGTCGGATTCTCGTGGATCGCGCTTGTCGTCGCCGCCGCGCTGTACGCACTGCGCATGTTCGCGCTGACCGGGTTCTACCATCGCTATTTTTCACACAAGGCATTCAAGACTTCGCGGCCTGTGCAGTTCGTGTTCGCCACGATCGGCGCCATGTGCGTGCAGCGCGGTCCGCTGTGGTGGGCCGCGCATCACCGCAATCACCACCGGCACGCGGATACCGAAGCCGACATCCACTCGCCGTTGCATCGCGGATTCCTGTGGAGCCACATGGGCTGGTTCCTGACCCCGCGCGGTTTTCGCACGGATTGGGAAGCGATCCCGGACCTGCGCCGCTATCCGGAATTGCGCTGGCTGGATCGCTTCGACATTGCCGTGCCGATCCTGCTTGCCATCGGCCTGTTCTTCCTCGGACGCTGGCTGCAACACGCGTATCCGGCGCTGGGCACGAGCGGACCGCAGATGCTGATCTGGGGATTCTTCGTCTCCACCGTCGCGCTGTTCCACGCCACGGTGACGATCAATTCGCTCGCCCATCGTTTCGGTTCGCGCCGCTTCGCCACGCGCGACAATTCGCGCAACAACTGGTTGCTCGCGTTGATCACCTTCGGCGAGGGCTGGCACAACAATCATCACCATTTCCCTGGTGCCGCGCGCCAGGGATTCCGCTGGTGGGAACTGGATGTGACGTATTGCCTGCTGTGCGGGCTGGCCGCCTGCGGGCTGGTGTGGGATTTGAAACCGGTACCGGCCGGACTGCGGCGGACGCGTTAAGACATGCGGATCGCAGTTGTGGGTTCGGGCATTGCGGGACTGGCCAGCGCATGGCTGCTGTCGCGGGAGCACGAGGTGACGCTGTACGAGGCCAACGACTATCTGGGCGGTCACACGCATACGCATGACGTGGAAATCGGCGGGCGCGGGTACGCTGTCGATACTGGCTTCATCGTGTTCAATCCGCCGCATTATCCACTTTTGCACAAATTGTTCGACGATCTCGGCGTCGCTTCGCAGCCGACCGCGATGAGTTTCGCCGTGAAGAACGAACGCAGCGGACTGGAGTACAACGCCATGGACCTGCCCGGCCTGTTCTGCCAACGCCGCAACCTTGTCTCGCCGCGCTTCTGGCGCATGCTCGGCGACATCCGGCGCTTTTATCGCGAGGCGCCCGCCCTGCTCGAACGCCCCGATGCCGGTCCCGACCTGGGCGAATACCTGGCCGCCAACCGCTACTCGGATGCCTTCCGCGACGATCACCTGGTGCCGATGGCATCGGCGCTGTGGTCGTCGCCATCGGCGCAGGTCCTGAAATTTCCGGCAAAGTACCTCGCGCAATTCATGTCCAACCATCAAATGCTGCAGGTGCGCGGCCGGCCGCAGTGGCGCGTGGTCAAGGGCGGATCGCAGGCCTACGTGCGCGCGCTGCGCAAGACCTGGCGCGTGCGCGAGCGCCTTGGCGATGCGGTGAATCGAATCACCCGCGAGCCGCAGCAGGTGCGCATCGACAGCACTTCGGGCAGCGCGGACTACGACCACGCCGTGCTCGCCTGCCACAGCGATCAGGCCCTTGGCTTGCTCGGCGACGCCAGTGATCGCGAAGGCGACATCCTTGCTGCAATGCCCTACCAGGAAAACGCCACCGTTTTGCACACTGACGCGAACCTGCTGCCGCGCCGGCGCCGCGCCTGGGCGGCATGGAACGCGATCGTGCCGCGCGAGGCAAGCGAACACTGCACCGTCAGCTACTGCATGAACCTGTTGCAATCGCTCGACTGCGCCGAACCCATCGTGGTCACGCTCAACCGCACCGCGCAGATCGCGCCCCAGAAAATCCTCAAGCGCATGCGCTATCACCATCCGGTCTACACGCAGGCCAGCGTCGCGGCGCAACAACGCAAGACGGAAATCCAGGGCACCAACCGCACCTGGTTTGCCGGCGCCTACTGGGGATGGGGTTTCCACGAGGACGGCCTGCGCAGCGCGGTCGACGTCGCGAATGGGTTGGGGGTGCGCTGGCCGTGAGCGCGCCGCTCGCCAGTTGCATCTATGAAGGCTGGGTGCGGCACCGCCGTCACGCGCCGCATGCGCACGCGTTCCGCTACCGGATGTACATGCTGTACCTGGACCTGGGCGAACTCGATCATGTCTTCGCCGGACGCTGGCTGTGGTCGGTGAACCGGCGCAACCTCGCGCAGTTCCGGCGCTGCGATTATCTGGGCGATCCGGCGGTGCCGCTTGCCGACGCCGTGCGTGCGCGCGTGGTCGAGGCAACTGGCCGCACGCCATCCGGGCCAATCCGCCTGCTTGCGCACCTGCGTTACTTCGGCCATTGCTTCAATCCGGTGAGTTTCTACTACTGCTTTGCCGAAGACGGCGCAACGCTGGACACCATCGTCGCCGAGATCACCAACACGCCGTGGAAGGAACGCCACAGCTATGTGTTGCCGGTCGCCGGCGCGCAACGCCACGGCGCGGCGTTGCGCTGGGATTTCGCCAAGGATTTCCACGTCTCGCCGTTCCTGCCGATGCAGCGCGACTACGCCTGGCGCTTCACCGCGCCGGACGATGCCTTGCGCGTGCACATGGACGTGATCGACGCCGGCAAGAACGAGTTCGACGCCACGATGGTGCTCGAACGCAAGCCGCTGACCGGATCGAATCTGGCCCGCGTGCTGCTGCGCTTCCCGGCGATGACCCTGAAAATCGTGGCCGCCATCCACTGGCAGGCGCTCTTGATCTTTCTTCGACGCAACCCTGTCTACGATCATCCGAAATCAAAAGCGAGCGACGCATGAGTCAGGACATCGCCAGCACTGTGGAATCCGCCGCCGTCGCGCCGTGGGGCGCGTTGGATCGCGCCCTGCGCGCGCGGCTGCTCGAGCGAATGAGTGCGCTGCGCGATTGCCGCCTGCGCATCGTCGATGCGCTAGGCGACATCACGCTTGGCACGCCCGCCGACGATCCCGCACAAGCATTGCACGCGACGGTGCACGTGCATGATGCGAGCTTCTACCGGCAGATCGCCGGTAACGGCAGCGTCGGCGCGGGCGAAGCGTACATGGATTCGGCGTGGACCTGCGACGACCCGGTTGCGCTGATGCGCATGCTGGTGCGTAATCGCGACCTGCTCGATGCGATGGAAACCGGATTGGCGCGCTTTGGCGGCTGGGCGATGCGCGCCTGGCATGCGCTCAATCGCAATACGCGCGATGGCAGCCGCCGCAATATCGCCGCGCACTACGACCTCGGCAACGATTTTTTCCGCCTGTTCCTCGACGAGAACCTGATGTACTCCTCGGCGATCTTCGCGCGCGCGGACGAGTCGCTGGAAACCGCCTCCTCGCGCAAGCTCGACCGCATCTGCCGCAAGCTCGCGCTGAACCCGCGCGACCGCGTCGTCGAGATCGGCACCGGCTGGGGCGGCTTCGCCCTGCATGCCGCACACAACTACGGCTGCCACGTCACCACGACGACGATCTCGCGCGAGCAATACGACCTTGCGCGCTCGCGCGTGCGCGAAGCCGGGCTGGAAGATCGCATCGACGTGTTGCTGCACGACTACCGGGATCTGGATGGCCGCTTCGACAAGCTCGTCTCCATCGAGATGGTCGAGGCCATCGGCGACCACTATCTGGATTCCTATTTCGACAAGGTCGGCGCACTGCTGAAACCCGACGGGATGGCCCTGATCCAGGCCATCACCATCGAAGATCACCGCTACGCGCAGGCCCTGCGTGCCGTGGATTTCATCAAGCGCTACATCTTTCCGGGCAGCTTCATTCCCAGCGTCAGCGTGATGCTGCAAGCAGCGACACGCACGAGCGATTTGAAACTGTTTCACCTCGAGGACATCGGTCCAAGCTATGCGCTCACTCTCGCCGCGTGGCGCGAGCGTTTCCAGCGGCGCATCGCCGACGTGCACGCGCTGGGTTACGACGAGCGTTTTGTGCGCATGTGGGATTTCTATCTCGCCTATTGCGAGGCCGGATTCCGCGAGCGTTCCACCGGCGACGTGCAGATGCTGCTGGTCAAACCCGGTTGCCGGCGCGCGGCGTTCGTCCCCGATCTGGACACGCCGCCGTGAACCTCTGGATCAACGTCGTTTTTTATCAAGCCACATGGTTGGCGGCCATCGTCGGCGCCGCGCGCGGTTGGTGGTGGGCAGGGCCGGCCATGTTCGCCGTCTTTGCGGCATGGCAACTTGCCGTTTCGCGCCTGCGCGTGGCCGATCTCGAACTGATGCTGTGCGCGGCAGTTGTCGGCTTCATCGTCGATTCGTTCTGCATTCGCGGCGGCTTGTTCGTATACGCGGCGCCCGTGCCGTCGCCCGACTATGCGCCGATCTGGATCGTCGCGCTGTGGATGAGCTTCGCCCTCACCCTGAACCATTCGCTGGCCTGGCTGAAATCGCATCTGCTGTTGGCTTCCGTGCTCGGCGCCATCGGTGCGCCGCTCGCGTACCTCGCAGCCGCGCGCGGCTGGAACGCGCTGGCCGTCGCCGCCGACCCCGCGCTCGCATTCGGCGCGCTGGCATTGGCATGGGCGATCCTGACGCCGACCCTTTTCTGGCTGGCCGGACGCCTGAGCCCGCCGGTGCCGGTGACGTCATCACTGCGCGAGGCCTGGCGATGAATCCACTGAATATCCTGTATGTCTGGATCGTGGCCTGCGTCGCCATGTTCATCGGCTGGCTGATCCAGCGCCGCACCCACAACGCCGGAATCGTGGATGCGATCTGGGCAGCGGGCATGGGTGCGAGCGCCTTGTTCTACGCCGCGGTCGGCAGCGGCGGGCTGGCGTCGCGGCTTGCGGTCGCGCTGCTCGGCAGCCTGTGGGGATTCCGTCTGTGCCTGCACATCCTCGCCCGCGTGCTCAACGAACCCGAGGACGGTCGTTACCGCTACCTGCGCGAATACTGGCATGGCGACCAGCGCAAGTTCTTCGCGTTCTTCATGGGCCAGGCATTGTTGATCGCGCTGTTCTCGCTGCCGTTTGCGGCCGTGGCCGAGAATCCGCGCGAGACGTTCTCGGTCTGGTGCGGACTCGGCTTGGCAATTTGGATCGTGAGCCTGGCCGGCGAATCCATCTCCGATGCGCAGTTGGCCGCTTTCCGCAAGAATCCGCAGAACCGCGGCAAGACCTGCCGTGTCGGACTGTGGCGGTATTCGCGCCATCCGAATTATTTCTTCGAATGGCTGCACTGGTTCACCTACGTGTTCCTCGCCGTCGGCGCGCCGTTCCCGGCGTGGCTGCTCAGCCTGCTCGGCCCGGTCCTGATGGTCGCGTCCCTGGTATGGATCACCGGCATCCCGTTCACCGAGGCGCAGGCGCTGCGCACGCGCGGCGACGATTACCGCGACTACCAGCGCACGACGTCCATGTTCATCCCGTGGTTTCCGAAAGGATCGCATTCATGACGAGTGGAGCCAGCGAAACACTGCCCATGGTCGCGCCGGCCGAAAGCGGACTGGTTGGGCTTTGCGAACGCGGCCTGCTGCCGGACTGGCTCATCCGTGCGGGCATTCGCCGTCTCTGCGCGCGACGTCTCGCCGAAGAAGGCGTTGGCGATATGGCGGCGCAATGGGCTCGGTTCCGGCGTTGCCTCGACGAGTTGCGCGAGAGTCCGGTCGCCATCCACACGGATGCGGCGAACACGCAGCATTACGAATTGCCGCCCGGGTTTTTCGAGTTGTGCCTGGGCAAACGCCTGAAATATTCGAGCTGCCATTTTCCGACCGGGCTGGAAACGCTGGACCAGGCCGAGGACGCCATGCTCGCGCTATACGGCGAACGCGCGCAACTTGCCGATGGACAGGACATCCTCGAACTCGGCTGCGGCTGGGGTTCGCTGACACTGTGGATGGCGCAGAATTTCCCGCGCAGCCGCATTACGGCCGTGTCCAACTCGAAACCGCAACGCGAATTCATCCTCGGCCGTTGCCGCACACTCGGTTTGAGCAACGTCGAGGTCATCACCCAGGACGTGAATCGACTCGAATTGACAGCTGGCAGTTTCGACCGCTGCGTATCCATCGAGATGTTCGAGCACATGCGCAACTACGCGACCCTGCTCTCACGCATCGCTTCGTGGTTGCGCGCGGATGGCAAGCTCTTCGTGCACATCTTCTGCCATCGCGAATTGATGTATCCCTTCGAGACGCAAGGCGACGACAACTGGATGGGCCGCTACTTCTTCACCGGTGGCCTCATGCCGTCTGCCGATAGCCTGCTTTGGTTCCAGCGCGATCTCGCCATCGAGCAGCAGTGGCGATTGCCGGGAACGCACTACGCCAGGACCGCGAACTTGTGGCTGGCCAATCAGGACGCGAACCGCACCGCGGTGTTGCAGGTCCTGGAGCAGGCCTACGGCGAACAGGCGCGCATCTGGCACCAGCGCTGGCGCATGTTCTGGATGGCTTGCGCGGAACTGTTCGGCTATCGCGGCGGCAACGAGTGGCTTGTCGCCCACTATCGTTTTACCCGGCGTTGAAAAAAGAAACCCGGCTTGCGCCGGGTTTCTCGTACAACAGTTGCTGCGGAAACCTTACTGGCTTTCCACCTTCAGCTCAACGCGACGGTTGCGCTGACGGCCTTCCTTGGTCTTGTTGGTATCGATCGGGCTCGCTTCGCCGAAGCCTTTCGGACCATCCAGACGGCTGGCATCGACGCCATGCTCGGTCAGGTAGCCGTACACGCCGTTGGCGCGACGCTCGGACAGCTTCTGGTTGTACGCATCGCTGCCGACGGAATCGGTGTAGCCGTCGACGGAGACGTGCACGTTCGGATAGCGCTTGAGCGTATCGACGGCCTCGTCGAGGATCTGCACGGACTCGGAGGTCGGGGCTTTCAACGACGGCACCAACTTCTCGCCGACGCGCGGATGGTCGAACTTGAATTCGACGCCACGCAGGTCGATGGAAACCGCGGCCGGCGGAGTGGCTTCTTCGCGGGCCGGCGCAGCGGCCGGCGGCGGAGCAGCAGCCTCGTCATGCCTCGGCGCCGCGGCCGGAGCCGAACCGCCGCCGAAGTTGTAGGTCAGGCCGACTGTGACAATGCCATCGGTAAAGCCGCTCTTATGGTTGAAGCCGTAGGAACTCGCCAGATCCGTATTGAGCGAGTTGTTGTCGCGATCGTAACGTGCCGCGATTTCGCCGCGGAACGCCAAGCGGTCGGACATGTTGTACTGCATGCCGACGCCACCGGTGACCATCGGATCCCAGCCGCCGCCGGAGGCGTAGCCGCCGTGCAGCAGGAAACCCGAATAAGCCTTGTGACGCTGCGCGCCAACGCCGCCCATCAGGTACGGACGCCAGCCGGAGCCGATCTCGCCGAAGAACCAGCGCGCGGCGATATCAAGCTGCACGCTTTCCCACTGGTGGCCGTCGCGCGGCGAGGTGTTCTTGAAATCAGCGTTATTGATGCCGTACTCGAAATCCACGGCCAGGTTCGGGTTGACCCAAACGCCAGCGCCGATTCCGGCAAACAGCGAGGATTTAGTCGTGCGCGCGCTATCCGGCGCGACCAAACCCAGACGCGGAGCCAAGTACCAATTGCTGGCATCCTGGGCGTTGGCGACGCCCACGCCGCCCAATCCCAGGGCGATCAGGACAAACAAGGTATTACGTTTCATCGGAGAGCTCCTCATAGCTAGATTTTTTTCGGCGTCCGCTCCGCTCGCGCGGTACACGACTACGCCGCGAAACCCTGCGGCGTTTGCGTCGCGTTAATTATACGTTAGCACATCGCAACGCGAGCCATGACAGTCTAGCAAAATCGGCGCGCATGCTCCAGCCCGCACCGTTCAGGATACAGTCAGGCCGGAGCCGGTGACACTTTAGGCAAGCCCTTGTCCAAACTTGATTTTTTGGCGTTCAAACCACAAACGAATCCATCAGTTGCGGCACCGTCATCGCCTCGAATGCAGCAGGGTCCTTGCTGGCCGCGAGAATGCGCTGGACCTGGTGGGCGGACAAATGTCCGGCGAGCGCCGCCTCGAACTTCTTCAGCAGCACCGGAATGCCCTCGGCGCGGCGCTTGCGGTGGCCGATCGGGTAGTCGATGGAAACCTTCTCGGTCTTGCTGCCGTCGGCGAAGAACACCTGCACGGAATTGCCGATGTAGCGTTTTTCCGGATCGAAATAATCCTTGGTGAACTGGGGATTCTCCTTGACCGTCATCTTCGCGCGCAGCGCGTCGATGCGCGGATCGGCAGCGATGCCATCGTTGTAGTCGTCGGCGGTCAGGCGACCGAAGATCAGCGGAACGGCAACCATGTACTGGATGCAGTGGTCGCGGTCGGCGTAGTTCGCCAGCGGCCCGGTCTTGTCGATGATGCGCACGCCGGCTTCCTGGGTCTCGATCTCGATGCGCTCGATCTTGTCGATTCGAGCTGATACGGACGAATGGAGCTTCATCGCGCATTCGACCGCGGTCTGCGCGTGGAATTCGGCCGGAAACGAAATCTTGAACAGGACATTTTCCATGACGTAGCTGCCGAAGCCGCGCTCGAACTCGAACGCCTTGCCCTTGAACGCGACGTCGTAGAAGCCCCAGGTCTTGGCGGTCAGTGCGGACGGATAGCCGACGCAACCCTTGACCGCGTTCAGCGCATGCGTCACCGCGCGCCGGCAGGCATCGCCGGCTGCCCAGCTCTTGCGCGGGCCGGTGTTCGGCGCGTGGCGGTAGGTGCGCAATGCGCCGTTGTCGATCCAGCTGTGCGAAACCGCGTTGACGATCTCATCCTTGCCGCCGCCGAGCATCCGCGTGGCGACCGCGGTGGAGGCGAGACGCACGAGGATGACGTGATCCATGCCGACGCGATTGAATGAATTCTTCAGCGCGTAGCAGCCCTGGATTTCGTGCGCCTTGATCGCGGCGGCAAGCACGTCCTTGATCGTCAACGCCTTGCCGCCTTCGCGGATATTGCGGCGCGAGACGTAATCGGCCACGGCGAGGATGGCGCCGAGATTGTCGGACGGATGGCCCCACTCCGCGGCGAGCCAGGTGTCATTGAAATCCAGCCAGCGCACTTGCACGCCGATGTTGTAGGCGGCCTGCACGGGGTCGAGTTCCCAACTCGTGCCGGGTACGCGCGCGCCACCCGCCAGGGTCGCCCCCGGGACGAGCGGGCCGAGATGCTTCACCATTTCCGGAAATCTCATCGCCAGCATCGCGCAACCCAGCGAATCCATCAGCATGAAGCGCGCCGTGTCGTAGGCCTCTTTCGAGTCGATCGTGTAATCGACGACATAGTTGGCGATGTCGACCATCGCCTGGTCGGGCTTGGGGCGCACGGCGGAGCGGATGTCGTGATGGCTCATGGCAGCTTCCGGATCGGGAAAAGTCGCCTATCTTGCCAGATTTCACCGCGATCTCATTGCTTGAGATGCGCCGCGGATAGCGTCGTAGCGTCATCCGGAGGACAATTCCGCCATGCCGCTC
>DATIOA010000158.1:0-11465 GCA_035473575.1 Rudaea sp.
AGTTTCGCGGTATCCCTCGACGGTTTCGGCGCGGGGCCGAACCAGAGCCTGGAAAATCCGCTGGGCGAACGCGGGCCGGAGCTGATGGAATGGTTCTTCCATTCGCAATTCTGGAACCGCATGCACGGCAAGGACGGCGGCGAAACCGGCGTCGACAATTCGATTGCCGAAAAAGGTTTCGACAATCTCGGCGCGTGGATCCTCGGGCGCAACATGTTCGGCCCGGTGCGCGGGCCATGGCCGGACGAAAACTGGAAAGGCTGGTGGGGCGACGAGCCGCCGTATCACGTTCCCGTGTTCGTGCTCACGCACCACGCGCGTGCGCCGCTGGCGATGAAAGGCGGCACCACGTTCCACTTCGTCACCGATGGCATAGCGTCCGCACTCGCGCAGGCGCGCAAAGCCGCCAACGGCCGCGACGTGCGCCTCGGTGGTGGGGCGGCGACCATTCGCGAATTCCTGCAGGCACGTCTGATCGACGAACTGCACCTGGCCGTGCGCCCCGTGCTGCTCGGCGGCGGCGAGTCGTTGTTCCACGGCATCGACTGGCGCGCGCTGGGTTACGAATGCAACAAGACTGTCGCTGGGGAAAGGGCGATGCATGTTTTTATGAGCCGACGCGTATAAGGAGCCAACATGAAACACAAAGGCAGCTGTCATTGCGGCAGAATCGCGTTCGAAGTCGAGGGCGAGATCAAGGGCGCGACGGATTGCAATTGTTCGATCTGCCAGCGCGTCGGCGCATTGCGCTGGTTCGTGCCCAAGAGCGCGTTCCATCTGCTCACGCCGGATGACGCTGCGAGTACCTACACGTTCAACAAGCACCGGATCAAGCATCGGTTCTGTCCGGTCTGCGGCATTCATGCGTACGGCGAAGGCGCGGACGGCAAGGGCAACGAAATGGCGGCGATCAATATCCGTTGTCTCGAAGGCATCGACCTCGCGGCGATACCGGTGAATCACTTCGACGGGCGCGCATTGTGACGGGCAGCAGGGGAGTGCGCGCTCTGGGTGCACAACACCTGCCGCTGGCAACAGCGCCGTGCCTGATCGTCCGCGGCGGGGATGATCAGGCGCGGCGCTTTCGGACGGTGAGCTAATGCGTATCGCAAGCGCGGGTCATGCAGTCTTTGCGGCGACCATGATCGCGCTCGGAATCATGGGCTTGGTCCACGGCGATTTCACGGCGATCTGGCAGGGCGTTCCCAAGGATTTTCCCGCACGCCAGGCGCTCGCCTATCTGTGCGCCCTCGTCGGGCTGGCATCGGGCCTGGGCTTGCTCTGGCGGCGCACCGCCGCGGCGGCCGCGCGCGTGCTGTTCGTCTACCTGCTGCTTTGGCTGCTGCTGTTCAAGCTGCGCTTCATCATCGCGCAGCCGATGGTGGAAGGCTCTTATCAAAGTTGCGGCGAGAACGCGGTAATCGTGGCGGGCGCGTGGATCTTGTATGCCTGGTTCGCTTCCGGCAAGGATCGGCGGCGATTCGACTTCGCGGCCGGCGACAGGGGCGTGCGCATGGCGAGGGCGCTTTACGGTCTGGCCATGATCGCATTCGGCCTGTCGCATTTCGCTTATCTCGGTTTGACGGCGCCATTGGTGCCGGGCTGGTTGCCGGCGCACACGTTCTGGGCGTATTTCACCGGCTGCACCTATCTTGCCGCGGGCGCGGCGGTGCTCGTCAATGTATTTGCGCGACTGGCGGCGGCGCTTTCGGCGGGGCAGATGGGATTGTTTACCCTGTTGGTGTGGGTGCCCATCGTGGCCGCGGGCCACGCGAGCGCCGAGCAAATGGCCGAATTCGTGGTTTCCTGGACGCTGACGGCCGGCGCCTGGGTGGTGGCCGATTCCTGGCGCGGCGCGCTTAGCCTCGCCGCGAATCGACGCTAGCCGCAACGCCGCCGCCAACGCCCGGCCCAAAATGAGCAAACCCGGCAACGCCTTCAAGGATTTCGTTCTCGATCAGCTTGCGCAAGTGCCAGCACTGTCGTCGGCGCCGTTCTTCGGCGGCACAGGACTGCGCTCGGGTGCGAATTTCTTCGGCATGATCATGGATGGAACGCTGTATTTCTCGACCAGCCCGGTGACGCGTGCCGAATACGAAAAGCGCGGCAGCCGTTGCTTTTCCTACGCCAAGCAGGGCAAGGTCCAGGCGACGAAGATGTTCGAGGTTCCGGCCGAGGTGCTTGACGATGCCGACATGCTGCGCGACTGGGCGCTGCGCGCGATTGCCGATTCGGGCAGGAAGCGCAAAGCCGGGCCTTCGCGCAAGCGCAAACCAGGGAACTGCTAGCCCGCGAATTTCGCGACTTCCGCGCCCGCCGCTTTCAGTCCTTCGCGCAGCTTGCGCGCGAACAGCGCCGCATCTGGCCGGTCGCCGTGGACGCAGATCGTGTTGGCATGCAGTTCGCGCTTGCCGCCGGTGCGGATGTCCACATTTGCCTTTGTGGCAATTTGTACCGCCTGCGCGACGGCGGCGTCCACGTCTTCGATCACCGCGCCTTCCGTGCCGCGCGGCGTGAGCGAACCGTCGGCTTCGTAGCGGCGGTCGGCGAAGGCTTCGTGCGCGACGGCAAGGCCAAGCGCCGCGCCAGCTTTCGGCAATTCGCTGCCGGCAAGTCCGACGAGAACGATTTGCGCATCGAAGTCGCGCACCGCGCGGGCGATGGCGTTGGCGAGTGCGGCGTCTTTCGCCGCCATGTTGTATAGCGCGCCGTGCGGCTTGACGTGGGCGATGCGCATCTCCGCAGCGCGCGCAAAGGCGGCCAGCGCGCCGATCTGGAACAGCGTGAGCGCATACGCCTCGTTTGGCGGGATTTTCATTTCGCGCCGGCCGAAGCCCTGCAAATCCGGCAGCGATACGTGCGCGCCGATGGCGACGCCGTGCTGTTTCGCCAGAAGTACCGTTTTGTACATTGTGGAAAAATCGCCGGCATGGAACCCACAGGCGATGTTCGCCGAGGTGATCCACGGCATCACGCCGGCATCGTCGCCCATCGTCCAGGCGCCGAAGGATTCTCCCATGTCGCAGTTGAGATCGATTTTCTTCATTGCAGACGATCCCGAATGGTTCTTGCCAGAGCCGCCAGCGCGCGTTCGCGCTCAAGATAGCGCGTTTGCGCGGCGCCGAGCGACATCGGCGCAAAGCGCACGCTGTCGCCGGGCCGGCGTTGCGCGAGCCGCGGCAACTCGACGGCGGGAACGTGGCCGATGCGCGGATAGCCGCCGCAGGTCGGCGCCTCGGCCATCAGCACGATGGGATCGCCGCTCGGCGGCAGTTGCATCGTGCCGGGAACCAGGCCGGCGGAAACGAGTTCTAGCGGCGCGCGCAGTTCCAGCCGCGCCTCGCGCAGGCGCAGGCCCATGCGGCTGGAATCGCCGCCGATGCGGAACGTCGCATGGAACAGCGCGTGCCGGGCGGAGTCGATCAGTTGGGCGAAATGCGCGCCTTCGACCATGCCGATGGGATTGTGCGGGTCCAGCTCGAACCACGGGCGCGGATTGAGGGACCACTTCGCCGAAACCACGCCGGGATTCTCGGTGCTTGTCTGCGGCTGGCTTGAGTCGAAGCGCCGCCACAACTCGCGGTGTGCCATGCGCGACTCGTTCGCGAACGGCAGCACGTCGCCTGCCGCCAGCGCCTGCCCGAGTCCGGCCGCGATATCGGCGCTGCGGCTGGCGATGATCTTGTTGCCGCCGACGCCGCCGGCAACGGCAAGATATGCATACGCGCCGTGCGCCATCGTGCCGAATGCGATTTCCGTTCCCGCCCTGACGGCCACGGGGCGCCACATCGGCAGGCCATCAAGCGGCGCACCGGTGAGTGCGACGACGCAATCGGCATCGAAGCGCAGGCGCGGTCCGCGCAGGGTGATTTCCAGCGCGGCGGCATCGTCCGCGTTGCCGACGAGCAGGTTCGCGAGCCGACGCGAGACATCGTCCATCGCGCCGGACGCGCCGACGCCGAGCGCGGCGAAACCGTGGCGACCGCCATCCTGCATGCTGGTCTGCCAGCCGGGAGCGAGAACGGAAATACTCATTGAGCGACAAATCGCACGCGCATGCCCGGCTTGAGCAGGGCCGGCGGATCGCGCGCAGGATCGAACAGGTGCAGCGACGTGCGCCCGATCAGGTGCCAGCCACCCGGCGTTTCGCGCGGATACACGCCAGTCTGCGCGCCGCCGATGGCGACGGATCCGGCCGGCACGCGTGTGCGCGGGGTCGCGCGTCGCGGCACGTACAGGGTCGGGTCCAGGCCGAGCAGATACGGAAATCCGGGCGTGAAGCCGAGCATGGCAACGCGGTATTGCGCTGCGCTGTGGCGCGCCACGACTTCTTTTTCGGTCAACCCGGTGTGCGCGGCGACATCGGCGAGGTCGGGCCCGAATTTGCCGCCGTATGTCACCGGAATCTCGATGCTGCCCGAGTCGGCCGTGGCATCGGATGAGGCATTGTCCACAAGTGTACGCAGGCTTTCGGCGACGCGATCGAAAGGCGATTGTGCCGGATCGGTGCTGGTCCACGCGGCTGGCTCGTAACGCACGCACACGCTTGCGTAGGCAGGCGCGATGTCCACGATGCCGGGAAGCCGGGCATCTTCGAGCGCGTGCGCGATCGCCAGTGCCCGCGCATTGACCGCGGCGTCGATGATTTCGCCGCAGTGGATCAGCGCGGCGCAGTCGCCCAGCGGTTCGATGCGCGGCGCGTTCATGCGCTGGAAATATCCAATGCTCCGCGCAAGGCATCGAGACGATCGTGCAGTTCAATCGGCGCATATGGCTCACGCTCGCCGAATCCCCACACCGGGCGCGGCCAGGCCGCATCGTTCGCGCGGCGCGCGATCACGTGCACGTGCAGTTGCGCGACCACGTTGCCGAGCGCGGCGATGTTGAGCTTTTCGGGTTTTTCGAGGGCGTGGAGGACGCGCGCGCAGCGGTCGATCTCGGCGAGCAGGCGCTGCTGGTGCGCGACATCGAGGTCGATGAGTTCGCGTAAATTGGCGCGGCGCGGGACCAGAATGAGCCACGGAAAACGCGCATCGTCCATCAGCAGCACGCGCGACAGGTCAAGATCGCCGACGCGGTGCGTGTCGCCGGCCAGGCGCGGATCGAGGATGAAATCCGGTTCTCCCAACATGGTCAGGCGAGACTGCGCGCGAACAGGTCCAAGGTGCGTTGCAGCGCGAGCTTCGCCGCTGCCGCGTTGTAGGCGTGCGCGTCGGCATCGCGGTTGAAGGCATGGCCGCAATGTTCGTAGACGTACACCGGCGCATCGGGCCAGGCCGCGCGCTGCTTGGCGATCGCTTCGGGCGGAATCGAGGGATCGTCCGCGCCGAAGTGGAAGATCGCCGGCGCCTTGAGCGGCTGGTCGAGGAATCCGACGTTGCGCGCGCCGTAGTAGCTCGACGCCGGCACGCCCAGCACCTGCGCCGCGCGCAGCGCCACGGTGCCGCCCCAGCAATAGCCGACCACGCCGACCTTGCCGCTGGAGCGGATCGATTCCGCCGCGCTGGCAACCGCTTCCAGCGCGCGTTCCATGCCGACATCCATCGCCAGCGCCTTGCCCTTGTCGATGCCGGGTTTGTCGTAGGCGAGTTCCACGTCGTTTTCGACGAAATCGAAGAACGCAGGCGCGATCGCCGCGTAGCCGTGTGCGGCGTAGGCGTCGGCGACGCTGCGGATATGCGCGTTGACGCCGAAGATTTCCTGCACCACCACGACGCCGCCTTTGGGTTTGCCGGCAGGCTTGGCAACATACGCGCCGATGCAGTGCATGCCGGCGGTGTTGAGATTGATGCGCTCGCCCATGATCGCGCCCGTCCGGGAAACCGCACCCAGCGTATCCCCGCGCGCCGACTTGTCAACCACTCACGCTCAGGTGGTATGCACGACGACGCGATTGCGCCCCGCCGACTTGGCCCGGTACAAGGCCTTGTCCGCTGCCTCGATCAGTTGCTCCAGGCGCGCCGGCTGCGGCAGTTGCCGCAGCATGCTGATGCCGATGCTGATCGTGGCAGCCTCTGGCTGGCCGCGCAGGAATGCGGCCAGCGCCTCGGCGACGCGCGTGCGCAAGCGTTCGGCCAGTGCGTGCACGCCGGCGACATCGCGCCCGCCGGTCACAACCATGAACTCCTCGCCGCCGTAGCGGCCGATGATGTCTTCCGCGTCCAAATGGTCGCGCAGCGTTTGCACGCCGGCGACCAGAACACGGTCGCCAAACTGGTGTCCGTGCGTGTCGTTGATCTGCTTGAAGTTGTCGAAGTCGATCAGCAGCATGGCCAGTCCGGCGCCATCGTCGGCAGCATCGGCGAGTCGCGCCTCGATCTGGCATAGCAGATGCCCGCGATTGAACACGCCGGTCAGCGAATCGGTGATCGCCGCCTGTTGCAGCATCGCCGCCTGACTTTCCAGGCGCTGGTTGAAATCGCTCAGGGCGGCGCGTTGCGCCTCGACTTCGGCATTGCGCGCGGCAAGTTCGCGATTGAGCTTGCGCACGCTCCAAAAGCGCCATGTCAGCAAGCCGATGACGGTACTGAGCATGGTGATCAGCGCGATGCCTCGGCTGCGTTGCGATTGTCGCTGCGCCAGCAACGCGGCCTGCTGCTCGTTGTCGCGCGTCATTTGCGCGAGTTTGTGCTCGGTTTCGGCTCGCGCATACTGGCTTTCGAGCAGCGCAAGTGCCCGGCTCGATCGCGTGTTGAGCATTTCCTCGCGCAGCGCCGAGTACTTGTGCGCGTAGTCGAGCGCCTGCGCCAGATTGCCTTGCGCAACCGCGAGCTTGTCGGCAAGCGCGTAGATGGCTGCCAGCATCGGCTTGAACTGCATCGCGCTCGAATCGGCAGTGATCTCGTCGAGCATGTGCCGGCTTTGCGCGATGTCGCCCGCGGCGTAAGCGGTTTCGGCGAGCGCAAGCTGGCTGCGTGCGATGATTTCGTGTTGCTTGAGCTCGTGCCCGATCGCGAGTGCCTGGACGAGGCGCTCGCGTGCTTCGTCGAGACGATTCAGGCCTGCCAGCGCACGGCCGCCGTCGAACAGGTCGAAGCCGATGGCCGGTTTGTTGTCGAGGGCGCGCGCCAGGATCAACGCCTCGTCCGCGGCGTTGAGCGCCGCCTGATATTCGCCGATGTCGACAAGCCAACTCGAATACGTGCCGAGCGCGGACGAATAGTCGAGGCTGTCGCCGCGGCGCGCGGCGGTTTCGATGGCGCGCGTGAAATATTTGCGCGTCAGGTTGTCGTCGCCGAGGTCGCGGCAGATCAAGGCGAGGTTGCGCAGGGTGCCGGCGAGGTCGACCCCGATACGCTCGCGGATTGCCAGCGTGCGCATTTCCATGTCGAATGCGGTCGAATAGTCGCCGCGGTCACGCGCAATCAAGCCCAGGAACGACAGCGCACGGGCCTCGTCGCGCTGGTCGCCCAACGCGGTCGCCGCATCCAGCGCGCGTTGCGTGTGCTCCGCCGCACTGTCGAGACGGCCGTGGCGGCGGTCGACGATGCCGAGGAAATATTCCGCATCGGCGCGCGCGCCGGGCAGTTGCGCGCGTTCGGCCAGCTGCGACAACTCGTTGGCGATGCGTTCCGTACGCGCGTAATCGCTCACCGCGGCCTGTTCGCCGCGCAGTTTCAGGATATCCGCCGCCGTGCCCGTTTCGCCTTGTGCGAGTGCGAGCTGCTGCGCGCGCAGCCAGTGCTTTTCCGCCAGATCGTAATTGCCGAGCGCATGTTCGACGCCGCCGAACTGGCGTTCCCAGGTGATTTCGGCACGCTTGCCGAACAAAGCCGGAACGGCCGGAGTCAGCGGGTGCAAACCGTGTTCGATGGCGACGGCCAATTGCAGTGCGTGGGTCGCCGCCTGCGCGCGCGGATAGGTCTCGGTAACGGTCGCGCCGCTGGCGCATGCGCAAACCAATGCGGCGGCAAGCCCGAGGCGGTATCGATGCCGCCCGTATGCATTCGTCCAGCAGTAACGCTTCACTTGACTTCCTCGCGCGATTCCCCTGCGAACCGCCAATGGCGGCAAGTGTAATTCACATGGCTTTGCGTCGGCAAAGTCGATGTTCAGGGTCGCCGTTGATGGCTGCAGGCCGGTAAACCCGGTTCCCGCTCAGGCGATTTGCGCGACAACGCGGTTGCGCCCTTCCATTTTAGCCGTATAGACGGCTTTGTCGGCGGATTCGACAAGGCTCTCGACGCGCACCGGAGCGGACAGGCGGCTGAGCAGGCCGATGCCGATGCTGATGGTGGGCAGCGGCCGCACGTCGGCGGCGAAGAGGGCGAGGGTTTCGGCCGCGCGCATGCGCAGGCGTTCGGCCAGCGCTTGTGCGGTGGCGAGGTCGTGCGTGGTGGTGGCGACAATGAACTCCTCGCCGCCGTAGCGTCCGAGCAGGTCCCCGGGCTCGAGCCACTGGCGCAGGGTCTGCACGCCGGCGACGAGGACGCGATCGCCGAAAAGATGGCCATGCTTGTCGTTGATCTGCTTGAAATGATCGAAATCGATGAGCAACAGCGCCAGATCGGAGCCGCTGCGCTGGCACTGGGCGATGCGCGCATCGAGCTGCCGCATCAGGTGCCCGCGATTGAACACGCCAGTCAGCGGATCGGTGATGGCGGCCTGATACAGTTCATCGGTCTGTTGCTGCAGACGTTCGTTCGCGCTGCCGAGCGCTGCGCGCTGCTTCTCGATTTCGGCGTTGCGCGTGGCCAGCGCGCGGTTGAGCCGGCGCACGCCGGCGAAGCGCCAGGCCAGAAGAAGTGCGACGGCACCGAAGCCGCAAGCGACGATGACGACATAGTTGCGCTGCAAGCGCTGTTGCTCGAGGCGTACGGACTGCAACTGGTTTTCCTTGGTGGCCAACGCGAGTTGCTGATCGGCAGCCTGGCGTGCGTACTGGCCTTCCAGCGCCGCGAGGCGCCGGCTCGCGCGTGTGCCGAGCAATTCTTCGCGCAGCGCGGCGGCGGCATGCGCGAATTGCAGCGCTTGCACGGGCTTGCCGATCGCGGCGGCAATCTTTTCGCGCAATTCGTTCACTTCAACCATCAGCGGCTTGTAGCGTGCGGTTTGCGAGTCGGCGAACGCGGCTTGCAGCAATTTGTTCGCCAGCGCTGCATCGCCGCGATCGAGCGCGGCTTCGGCCAGCGAGACCTGGCTGTGCGCGACGATCTCGTGTTGATTCAATTCGCGCCCGATCGCCAGAGCATCGTGCAGGCGCGTGTCGGCTTCGGCGAGGCGGCCCAGCCCGAGCAGCGCGCGTCCGCTGTTGAGCAGATCGAAGCCCACCGAAGGACGGTCGCCGATGGCGCCGCTCACCTCCAGCGACTCTTCCGCGGCGGCGAGTGCCGGCGCGAATTCGCCGGAGTCGACCAGATACCCCGCCCAGGTGCCGAGCGTGGCGGCGTAGTTGGCGCTGTCGCCGTGGTGGCGCGCTACGTCGAGCGCGCGTGTGAAGTACTCGCGCGCGGCGGCATCGTCGCCGAGGTCGCGATAGATCAGTGCCAGGTTGCGCAAGGTCAGTTCGAGCTGGTCGTCGTTGCGCTCGCGAATAGCCAGCGCCTGGCGGAACAGATCCAGGGCAGTGGCATAGTCGCCGCGGTCGCGTGCGAGCGTGCCCAGGTTGGACAGGGCGGTAGCGGTGCCGGCTTCCAGGCCCAATGCACGCTGCAGCGCAAGCGCGCGCTGTGCGTGCGCTTGCGCATCGTCGAGGCGGCCGCGGCGGCGTGCAACGACGCCCAGGTATTCCTCGGCCTTGGCCTGCGCCCACGGCAGGTTCGCGAGTGCGCCCAGTTTCACCAGATCGTTCGACAGCTGTTCGGCGCGGTCATAGTTCCCGGTCAACAGCGCGATTTCGCCGAGATTGACGGCGGCCGCGGCTGCATCCTCCGCTGCGCCGGCATCGGTTGCGATTTCATGGGCACGGCGCAGATGGCTTTCCGCACTGGCATAGGAATCCAGGGCCAGGAAAATGCCGCCGAGCAGGCGCTGGAATTTGATCGCGCCATACGGGCCACCCAAGGCAGGAACTGCCGGGGTCAATGGCGAGACATTGCGTTCGATGGCGGCGGCGAGGCGTTGCGAATCGGCAGCGGCCAGCGCGCGCGGATAGGCCTCGGGATTGCCGAGGCCGACGGCGAACGCTCCCGTCCACGACAGGCATGCCGCGAGCATCAGCCAGCGAGCGGGACTCGAAGTCAGGCCAGTCTTCATCGGATCAGCCCTGTACGCTCCGACCGCGGTTCCCCAGCGAAACCGCAAACCGGCCAAGTGTAAACTACGCGCCCTCGCCGGAGCAAAACGGTTCGCGCATGCCCAAGGCCTCTCCCAAAGTCGGTTTCGTCAGCCTCGGCTGCCCCAAGGCGCTGGTGGATTCCGAACGCATCCTCACCCAATTGCGGGTCGAGGGCTACGAAATCGTGCCCAGCTACGGTGCGGCGGACATCGTCGTCGTCAACACCTGCGGCTTCATCGACGCGGCGGTGACCGAGTCGCTGGACGCGATCGGCGAGGCGTTGGCCGAAAACGGCAAGGTCATCGTCACCGGCTGCCTGGGCAAGCGCGCCGATGTGATTCGCGAGGCCCATCCGGACGTGCTCGCCATCACCGGTCCGCAGGATTACGCGAGCGTGATGAGCGCCGTGCACAAGCAGGTGCCGCGCAAGCACGATCCGCATCTCGATCTGGTGCCGGCGCAAGGAATCAAACTCACGCCGAAGCATTACGCCTACCTGAAAATTTCCGAAGGCTGCAACCACAAGTGCACCTTCTGCATCATTCCGTCGATGCGCGGCGATCTGGTATCGCGCCCGGTCGACGAGGTGTTGATCGAAGCGGAAAAGCTGGTCAAGTCCGGCGTGCGCGAATTGCTTGTCATCTCGCAGGATACGAGCGCCTATGGCGTCGACGTGAAATACGCGGCGCGCGAATGGCGCGGCAAGCCATATCGCACGCGCATGACCGAACTGTGCACGGGACTTGCCGAGCTCGATGTTTGGGTGCGTCTGCACTATGTGTATCCGTATCCGCACGTGGACGAGGTGATTCCGCTGATGGCGGAGGGAAAAATCCTTCCGTATCTCGACATCCCGTTCCAGCACGCCAGTCCGCGCATCCTCAAGCTGATGAAGCGTCCGGGTTCCAGCAGCAAGGTGCTGGAACGCATTCATGCGTGGCGCGAGGTGTGCCCCGAGCTCACCATCCGCAGCACCTTCATCGTCGGTTTTCCCGGCGAAACCGAAAGCGAATTCGAGGAGTTGCTCGCGTTTCTGGACGAAGCACAGTTGGATCGCGTCGGCGCATTCGCCTATTCGCCGGTCGACGGCGCGAAGGCGAACGAATTGCCCGATCCGGTCGACGAGGAGATCAAGCAGGAACGCCTGGAACGCTTCATGGCGAAGCAGGCCGCGATCAGCGCGGCCAAGTTGAAACGCAAGGTCGGCAAGACGCTCACGGCCCTGGTCGATCACGTCGACGGCGAAAGC
>DATIOA010000159.1:0-4437 GCA_035473575.1 Rudaea sp.
GATTTCGCGCGTCCTGGGCTTGGCGCGCGACATCGCGATCAGCCATGTCTTTGGCGCGAATGCGGCCACGGACGCCTTCGTCATCGCGTTCCGCATTCCCAATTTCATGCGCCGTCTGTTCGCCGAAGGCTCGTTCTCCACGGCCTTCGTGCCGGTGTTCACCCAGGTCAAGGAAACCCGCAGTCACGACGAATTGCGCGAATTGACCGCGCGCGTGGCCGGTACGCTCGGTGGTGCGTTGCTTGTCATCACCGCGGTCGGTTTGATTTTCGCACCGCAATTGGCGTTGACGTTCGCGCCGGGCGCGCTGGAGGAGCCGGACAAACTGGGCCTGACCACGGATCTGCTGCGCCTGACGTTTCCGTTCCTGCTGTTCGTATCCCTGACCGCGCTGGCGGGCGGCGTGCTCAACAGCTTCCATCGCTTCGCGCTGCCGGCGCTGGCACCGGTCATCCTCAACATCTGCATGATCGCCGGCGCGCTGTGGCTGGCGCCGCGCCTGCAGGTGCCGATCCTGTCGCTGGGCTGGGCGGTACTCGTGGCCGGCGTGCTGCAACTGCTGTTCCTGCTGCCTGCATTGCGTGGATTGAACCTGCTCTCCCTGCCGCGTTGGGGCTGGAATCACCCGCAGGTGCGCCGAATCATGCGCTTGATGCTGCCGACCCTGTTCGGTTCGTCCATCGCGCAACTGAACCTGCTGCTCGACACCATCGTCATCTCGCTGCTTGCCACCGGTTCGCAGACCTGGATGTACCAGGCCACGCGTTTCCTGGAATTGCCACTGGGCGTGTTCGGGGTGGCGCTCGGCACCGTAATCCTGCCCGCGTTGTCGCGCCATCACGTCGCCGCGGATGGCGAGGGTTTTTCGCGCGCCCTGGACTGGGGCCTGCGCACGACCCTGCTGATCGCGGTGCCGGCGATGTGCGCCTTGCTGATCCTGGCCGAACCGTTGGTGGCAACGTTTTTCCAGAACGGACAGTACACCGCGTTCGATACGCGCATGACTTCCATCGCGATCGTCGCACTCGGCGCCGGCGTGCCGGCGATCGCGCTCACGCGTACCTTGCTGCCGGCGTTCTACTCGCGGCAGGACACGCAAACGCCGGTGCGCGCGGGTGTCGTCGCGCTCGTGGTGAACATGGTGTTCAATTTCGTGCTGATCGCTGCGCTGTTCGAGGCTTGGGCTTCGCCGGACTTGAAGGCAATGCCATGGCTCGAAGGCATCTCGCGGCTGCCGGGATTGCATCTGGGCCTGGCGATTGCGAGTTCCGTGTCCAACTGGCTGCAATTCGCGCTGCTGTGGCGATATCTCAAGCGCGCCGGCGTTTACACGCGCCAGTCCGGCTGGCGTCGACACTGGTTGCGCCTGGGGCTGGCCAGCGCGGCGATGATGGCGGTGCTGATCGTGGGCGTCTGGTTATGGCCGGATTGGACCAGCGTGCGCATAGCGGTGCGTGCCTGGCATCTGGCACTGCTCGTGCTGGCCGCCGTCGCTACTTACGTTGCCGTCATGTTCGCAAGTGGCTTCCGGATGCGGGATTTGCGCGCCGAATAAGGTTTTGTGCAACGCAGCGCAGTCGTTATACTCGCCGTATGAATTCGTTGCATCGAGACGTCGCAGGCCCTTGTCTTGCGCCGCGCGGAAGTGCGGTCTGCATCGGCGCCTTCGACGGCGTCCACCGCGGTCATCAGGCGGTACTCGAGCAGGTTCGCGATAGCGCGCGCGAGGGTGGCCTGACGCCGATCGCGGTGAGTTTCGATCCGATTCCGCGGCGATTTTTTGCCCGCACCGCGCCGGTACCGCAATTGGCCACGGCGCGTGAGCGGGTCGACCTTCTGCTGGCGGCGGGAATGGAACGCGTGCTGTTGCTGCACTTCGACGCGAAGCTGGCGGCGATGAGCGCCGAGGATTTCGTCGAACAAGTGCTGGTGCGTCGGCTTGGTGTACGGCAGGCGTGGGTGGGAGAGGGTTTCCGTTTCGGACACGGGCGTGCGGGCGATCTCGCGCTGCTGCAGCGGCTCGACAAAAGACACGGATTCGAGGCCGGTGAGGTCGCACCGTTCACGCTGGATGGCGAACGCGTTTCGAGTACACGCATCCGTGCGCTGCTCGGCGCGGGCGATTTCGACGCGGCGGCACGGCTGCTCGGGCGGCGCTTCGCGATCGGCGGGCACGTGGTGC
Organism: Rudaea sp.; assembly: GCA_035473575.1. Taxonomy (GTDB): domain Bacteria; phylum Pseudomonadota; class Gammaproteobacteria; order Xanthomonadales; family Rhodanobacteraceae; genus Rudaea. The sequence continues at coordinate 2,183 of DATIOA010000159.1, forward strand.
GTGGTGCTCAGCTCGGCCGCAAGCTTGGCTATCCAACGGCGAATCTGCGTTTGGGTTCGAGAGTGTCGCCGGTTGCCGGCGTGTTCGCGGTGAAGGTACATGGTGTGCGCGGGCAGCCGATGCCGGGCGTGGCGAGCCTCGGCACGCGTCCGACGGTCCCGAGTCTGAACAAAGCTGGCCGTGAGGTGCTGCTCGAAGCGCACCTGTTCGATTTCGACGGGGACTTGTACGGAAAACGTATAGAAGTGGAATTTGTGCAGAAGTTGCGCGACGAGGAAAAGTTCGACAGCCTCGACGCGATGGTGAAACAGATCGACCTTGACGCGCAGGCAGCGCGGGAAATTTTGAGCCGGAGCACGATGGCGACGGCTGGAGCATTGACGTGAGCATCGACTACAAGAACACGATCCACCTTCCGCAAACCGCCTTCGCGATGAAGGCCGACCTGCCCAAGCGCGAGCCGGGCATGCTGGCCGATTGGGAAAAGGTCGGGCGCTACGAGCAGATCCAGCAGCACACCGCGAATCGCGAACACGCCTTCATCCTGCACGACGGCCCGCCGTACGCGAACGGCGCGATCCACCTCGGCCACGCGGTCAACAAGATCCTCAAGGACATCGTGGTCAAATCCAAGCTGATGGCCGGCTTGCGTTCGCCCTACGTACCGGGCTGGGATTGTCACGGCCTGCCCATCGAAGTCGCGGTAGAAAAGAAAGTCGGCAAAGTTGGCGTGAAGGTTGATGCCGCGGAATTCCGCAAGTTGTGCCGCGAATACGCAGGCAAGCAGATCGACTTGCAGCGTGCCGATTTCAAGCGCCTCGGCGTGCTCGGCGAATGGGACAACCCCTATCGCACGATGGATTTCCAGTACGAGGCCGACATCATCCGCGCTCTGGCGAAGATCGTCGACAACGGCCACGTTGTGCGCGGCTTCAAGCCGGTGCATTGGTGCTTCGACTGCGGTTCTGCGCTGGCCGAAGCGGAGATCGAATACCAGGACAAGACTTCGCCGGCCATCGACGTGGCCTACGATGCGGTCGATCCCAAGGCGCTCGCGGCGAAGTTCGGGGTCGATGCCGGGAATGCGATTGTTTCGGTGCCGATCTGGACGACCACGCCGTGGACGCTGCCGGCCAGCTTCGCGGTCACGCTGGGGCCGGAACTGGAGTACGTTCTGGTCGAAGGCCCGCAACGAGCCGGCAAGCGCGTACTGCTCGTGCTGGCGCGCGCGCTGGCGGAAAAAGCACTCGGCCGGTACGGCGTCGAAACGCCGAAAACCTTGGGCGAGGCCAAAGGCGAGGCACTGGAAGGGCTGGAACTCAAGCATCCGTTTTACGAGCGCCAGGTTCCGGTCATCCTCGGCGATCACGTCTCCGCCGAAGATGGCACCGGTGCCGTGCACACCGCGCCCGGACACGGCGCGGAGGACTTCGCGGTCGGCCAGAAATACGGCATTGTGGACAAATATACTCCAACCGAATTGAATCCCGTCGGGCCCAACGGCGTATATCTGCCGGAAACGCCGATCTTTGCGGGACAGTTCATCTTCAAGGCCAATGACGCCATCGTCGAGCTGTTGCGCGAGCGCGGCGTGCTGCTCGCGTTCGCAAAGATCATGCACAGCTATCCGCATTGCTGGCGGCACCGCACGCCGGTCGCGTTCCGCACTACGCCGCAGTGGTTCATCGGCATGGAGCAGAAAAACTTGCGCACCGATGCGTTGAAAGCGATCCACAACGACGTCAAGTGGTTTCCGGACTGGGGTGAGGCACGCATCGCGTCGATGATAGGAGGCCGTCCCGACTGGTGCATCTCGCGCCAGCGCACCTGGGGCGTTCCGATTGCGCTGTTCGCGCACAAGTCCACGAAGCAGCCGCATCCGCGCAGCGTGGAACTGATGGAACAGGTCGCGCGGCGCGTCGCGAAGGCCGGTGCGGACGCGTGGTATGCGCTCGATCCGCGCGAGCTGCTCGGTGTGGAAGCGGACGACTACGAGAAGGTCACCGACATCCTCGATGTCTGGTTCGACTCCGGAGTGACGCATTTCTGCGTGCTCGACCAGCGTGCGAATCTGGCGAGAAAGCCCGGTGACAAGGTCATGTACCTGGAAGGCTCGGACCAGCACCGTGGCTGGTTTCATTCTTCGTTGCTCACGTCTGTCGCCATGCACGGCAAGGCGCCCTACGACGAAGTGCTCACGCACGGGTTCACCGTGGACGAGCAGGGCCGCAAGATGTCCAAGTCGCTCGGCAACG
>DATIOA010000160.1:0-7315 GCA_035473575.1 Rudaea sp.
CGCACCTTGGCAACGCCGTCGACCACCGTCCAGTGCTCGCTGCGGCGGTGATGCTTCTGCAGCGACAAGATGCCGCCGGGCTTGACGGTCAGGCGCTTGACCTTGCAGTCGGCTTCGTCCTCGAGCACGGTGAAACTGCCCCAGGGCCGATGCACGGTCTGGTGGAAACGCGCGGCGGAGTGATCGCTGGCGCGCAGTTGCTCGACGACCTGCTTGACCTGCTGTGCGCGTTCGCGGTCGGCGACGAGCACGGCGTCGGCGGTGTCGACGATGACAAGATCCTTCACTCCGACCGCGGCGATCAAGCGCTTGCCGCCCTGGATGAAACAATTCTCGGCATCGATCATCACCGCCATGCCTTGCACGCGGTTGCCGGCGGCGTCCGGCGCGGCGCCGGATTCGATTTCGCTCACCGCTTTCCACGAACCGATGTCGTTCCAGTCGAAGCTGGCCGCCACGACCGCGCGCTTGCTGGCGCGCTCCATCACCGCGTAGTCGATGGAAATGTCCGGCAAGGTGGCGAACGCATCCTTTTCGAATTCGACCGGGCTTGCGTGACCCCGCACGGCCGCGTAACACGCGCGCGCCGCGGCGAGCACATCCGGGCAGGTCGTTTGCATTGCTTCGAGCAAGGCGTCGGCGCGAAAGCAGAACATGCCGGAGTTCCAGGCGTAATCGCCCGACGCCAGATAATTTTCGGCGGTTGCGCGATCGGGTTTCTCCACGAACGCGGCGATTTCACGCCCGCCCGGCGCGAGCGCGCCACCCATACGGATATAGCCGAAACCGGTTTCCGGCGACGCGGGTTTGACGCCAAACGCGACGAGCCAGCCGTCCTGCGCCAGTGCCTGCGCACGCTGCACGTCGGCGGCGAAGGCGTCCACGTCGCCGATCAAATGATCGGCCGGCAGCACCAGCAGTGCCGTATCCGCACCGAAATGATCCAATGCATGCATTGCCGCAAGCGCGATGGCCGGCGCCGTGTTGCGGCCCATCGGTTCGAGCAAAAAGTGGAAACGCTGCGCGTCGCCGGCCGGATGACGCGCGTATTCGTCGCGGGTCAAAAAATAGTAATCGCGACCAGTCACGGTGAGCACCGGCCCGCTGCCAGCGACGCGCAGGGCGCGATCCAGCGTCTTATACAGCAGCGACTGGCCGTCGGCCATGCGCATGAATGGTTTGGGGTACGCGCTGCGCGACACCGGCCACAAGCGCGTACCGGCGCCGCCGGAGAGGATGACGGGAACGAGCTTGCTCATGCCGCCATTCTATCCGGCCAGTTCGCCAATCACGCTATTCAACCCTTCCTTCCACGACGGCAGGTGCAGGCCGAACGCGTCGCGGATCTTGCTGCAATCGAGCACCGAATAAGCCGGACGGCGCGCGGGCGTCGGATAGTCGGCCGTCGCAATCGGCACCAGCCGCGGCGCCTGCTCGAGCAATCCCGCCACCTGCGCGCGCGCGAAAATCGCGCCGGCGAAGTCGAACCAGGTGCATTGGCCGGCCGCGCAAAGGTGATAGGTGCCCAGTCGCTTGTCGCGCTCGCCCGCGCGCCGCGCCAGCAGGCGCGCGAGAACCGCCGCCGTCGCCGCGGAAATCAGCCGTGCGGGCGTCGGTGCGCCGCGCTGATCGCCGACGATGCGCAGTTCCTCGCGTTCGCGCGCCAGGCGCAGCATCGTGCGCAGGAAATTGTGTCCGCGCGCGGCGTACACCCAGGCCGTGCGCAGGATCAGGTGATCGCAGCCGGATGCGCGCAAGGCATTCTCGCCATCCAGCTTGCTGCGTCCGTAGACGCCCAGCGGCGCCGTCGCGTCGTTCTCGCGATACGGCCGCGAACCCGCGCCGTTGAACACGTAATCCGTGGAATAGTGCACGACCAGCGCGTTGTGCAATGCCGCGTGCGCGCCGATTTCCGCGAGCGCCTGCGCATTGATGCGCAGTGCCAGGTCGGGCTCGTCTTCGGCGCGATCGACCGCGGTATAGGCGGCCGCATTGACGATCACATCGGGCTTTACCGCGTCCAGCGTCGCGGCCAGCGATTCGGGCCTGGCAAGCTCCGTGGAAAGACAGGGCGCACCTCCCGGCAGCGTTCCCGAACGCGACGCGCAAACGAGATCGCCAAGCGGCGCGAGCGAGCGCACCAGCTCGAAGCCGACCTGTCCGTTCGCGCCGAGCAGCAGGATCTTCATTTTGTATACTTCGGCAGCTTGTCGCGCGGGACGTCGCACAGGAACGGCGCATTCGCGTCCTTGTCGGACAGCAGCGGCGCCGACAGCGGCCAGTCGATGGCGATGTCGGCGTCGTTCCAGCGGATCGCCGCGTCGGCGGCGCGGTCGTACAGCGCCGTGCACTGATAGCAGAACGTGGCGTAATCCGAGACCACGGCAAAACCGTGGGCGAAGCCTTCCGGAATCCAGAACTGGCGCTTGTTGTCGGCCGTGAGCATGGCCGCCGCCCAACGACCGAATGTCGGCGAACCGGCGCGGATATCCACGGCGACGTCGTAGACCTCGCCTTCAAGCACGCTCACCAGCTTGCCCTGCGGATGCGGCCATTGGTAGTGCAGGCCGCGCAGCACGCCGTGTGCCGAGCGCGAGACATTGCTCTGCACGAAGCGCAGGTCGAGTCCGGCATTCTTGTACTTTTCCTCATGGAAGCTTTCGTAGAAGAATCCGCGCGCATCGCCGTGCACCTGCGGCTCGATCACGACGCAGCCGGGCAGGATGGTTTCGATCACCTTCATTCGACGTGACCCTGCTTCACCAGTTGCTGCAGGTATTGGCCATAGCCATTCTTGGCCAGCGGCTTGGCCAGGCGCAGCACCTGCTCGGCATCGATCCAGCCGTTCATGAATGCGATTTCCTCAGGACAACACACTTTCAACCCTTGCCGGTTTTCGATCGTCTCGATGTAATTCGAGGCTTCGGCCAGGGACTCATGCGTGCCGGTGTCGAGCCAGGCGAAGCCACGGCCGAGCTTCTCCAGCATCAGCGACGAATCGTGCAGGTAACAGCGGTTGAGATCGGTGATCTCGAGTTCTCCGCGTGGCGAAGGTTTCAACGCGGCGGCGAAGTCGCAGGCGCGCTGGTCGTAGAAATACAAACCGGTGACCGCGTAATTGGAACGCGGCTGGGCGGGTTTTTCCTCGAGTCCGACGACCTTGCCGGCAGCGTCGAATTCGGCGACGCCGTAGCGTTCCGGATCGCGCACCCAGTAGCCGAACACGGTCGCGCCATGGCTGCGCTGCGCGGCACGGCGCAGCACGTCGGTCAAGCCGTGGCCGTAGAAGATATTGTCGCCGAGGATCAAACAACTGGGTTGGCCATCCACGAATTCGCGGCCGATGATGAAGGCTTGCGCGAGTCCGTCCGGCGAAGGTTGGACCGCGTACTTGATCGAAATGCCCCACTGCGAACCGTCGCCGAGCAATTGCTTGAACAGGGCCTGCTCGTGCGGCGTGTTGATGACCAGCACTTCGCGGATGCCGGCGAGCATCAACGCCGACAGCGGGTAATAGATCATCGGCTTGTCGTAGACCGGCAGCAATTGCTTGCTGATCACCTGCGTGAGCGGATACAGGCGCGTGCCGGAACCGCCCGCCAGGATGATGCCTTTGGAAATTTGCGACATTTTATACTTCCGTGCTCAGATCATCACACCCAGCCGCTCGCCGCGATAACTGCCATCGAGCACGCGCGAGCACCACGGCTGGTTATCCAGATACCAATCCACCGTCTTGGCGATGCCGCTCTCGAACGACTCGGTCTGGCGCCAGCCAAGCTGCGACTTGAGCTTGCCCGCGTCGATCGCGTAGCGGCGGTCGTGACCGGGACGATCCTTCACGTACGCGATCAGCGACTCGCGCTTCGTGCCGTCTTGCATCGGCCGGCGTTCATCCAGCAATTTGCAGATCGTCTTCACGACATGGATGTTCTCGCGCTCCGCATCGCCGCCGACGTTATAGACCTCGCCGGTGCGGCCGATCTCGAGCACGCGCCGGATTGCGCTGCAATGGTCCCCCACGTACAGCCAGTCGCGGATGTTGCGGCCGTCGCCATAGACCGGCAGCTTTTCGCCGACCAGCGCCTTGTGGATCATCAGCGGAATGAGCTTTTCCGGAAACTGGTACGGCCCGTAGTTGTTCGAACAGTTCGTCGTCAGCGTCGGCAGGCCGTAGGTGTGATGGAATGCGCGCACCAGATGATCCGACGCCGCTTTCGATGCCGAATACGGCGAGTTCGGTTGGTACGGGGACTCTTCGTGGAAACGGCCGACCGGTCCGAGCGAACCGTAGACCTCATCCGTCGAGACATGCAGGAAACGGAAACCGTCCTGCGCCTCCAGCGGTGCCGTGCGCCAATACGCGAGCGCGCATTCGAGCAAGGCCAGCGTGCCCACGACATTTGTCTGCACGAATTCCGCCGGACCATCAATGGAGCGATCCACATGCGACTCGGCCGCGAAATTGACGATTGCCGACGGCTTGTGTTCGGCGAGCAATCTCGCAACCAGCGCGCGGTCGCCGATGTCGCCTTCGACGAAAACATGATTCGCGTTGCCGCGCAAGCCCGCCAGCGTGTCGAGGTTGCCGGCGTAGGTGAGTTTGTCCAGGTTCACCACGCGCCAGCCGCCTTCCGCGTGATTCTTGCCCGCGAGCAGGCCGAGCACGAAGTTGCCGCCGATGAAACCGGCGCCGCCGGTGACGAGAAGAGTTTTCATTGCGGGAAGCCAGCCTTGCCGAACCCGCGCACCGGCGCGGGCGAACGCAAATTCTACCCCGCCGCCGCCATCGGCAGCCACAGCCCGGTCCTGCACCGATCGACGTCGCAGCCCATCCAGGCCACGCGGCCGATCGCGGCGTAGTATGCTGCGCTCGCATGGCCGGTGATTAACGTTTCCGCAAGCTGCCAGTGGATTGAACCGCGCGGATTTGCAGGATGTCGAGCAAGCCCCAACAGTTCCAGCGCAATGGCCCGCCGCTCCGCGTAGTCCGGCTTTTGCTCGCGTTTCTTCTATTGCGGTGCGGGCCGGCCTTGGGGCAGGCGGTCCCCGCGCACCCCCTGGAGACCCCCGCGCAGCGCGCCGCCGCCATCGCTTCCACCGTCATCGGCATCATCAGTTACACGCACTGGCCCGCCGATCCGCGGCCGATAACGATCTGCGCAATCGCCAAGCCGGACCATGCCGGGAGTCTGCTCGCGAACGAAACGGGGGCGGGCAAGGCAATCGCCGTGCGGGAAATGGGAATCGACGACCCGACGCTGACCTCGGCATGCAACGTCCTGTACCTGGGTGCTTTGAATGAAAAGGAGCGCCTGGCGCTGTTCGCCAGCCTGGCGGGTCATCCGATCCTGACGATCAGCGAAACCGGCCCTGCCTGCAACGCCGGCAGCATGTTCTGCCTGCGCTTCGAGCGCAATCGCGTCGGCCTGCAGATGAACATGGATTCGATCGCACGCAGCGGCGTGCACGTGGATCCGCACGTGCTGCTGTTGTCGGCCCCGAAACAAAAGGTGGCCGAATGAACGCGACGCTCATTCCTCCTGCGGGCGACCGGCGCAGCCTGCGCTCCGCCCTCACGCGAACCTACCTCGTCCTGATCTGGCTGGCGGTCGGCATGTCCAGCATCCTGCTGACGATACTCGGCATGCTGGCGCTGCGCGGTTCCTTGCAGCAAAACCTGCAGGTGATCGCGCGTTCGATGAGCTACAACGTGACTGCCGCGGTCGTGTTCCAGGACCGCCCCGCGATCTATGGCGCCATTGCCGCGATGGGCGATGCCGGCCTCAGTGAAGTGGCCGACGTGAGCATTGCCGACGCCAAGGGAAACGTGCTGGCAACCTGGCACCACGCCGGGATCGATCCGGAGAAACGCTCCGCGACCGCCTTCGGCTCGGACTGGCTTGTACCACCGCCGCTTGCGGTGCCCATCCTGCACGACAATGTCAAGATCGGCCGCCTGACCCTGACTGCCTACGGCGGAAGCCTGTGGCAATTCCTCCAGCACGGACTGGCCTGGCTTGTGGTTGCCTTCCTGCTCAGCGCCTTGTGCGTGATGTATTTCGCACGCAAGTTCGCCGGCAACATCGTCTCGCCCCTGCACAACATGGCGCAAATCACGCGCACGATCTGCGTCGAGCGCGCATTCAACAAGCGGGTGCCCGCGGAACCCGTGGCGGAATTGAACGATCTCGTCAACGATTTCAATCAACTGCTGTCCACGTTGAATTCGTGGGAACACAAGAACCAGGTCGAGTACGCGCGCTTGATCAAGCAAGCCACGCGCGACGACCTGACGGGCCTGGTCAAGCGCGGGACGTTCGACGAACACTTGCGGGTCATGGTCGACGAAGCGGCCGTTCTGGGCAAACGCCTCGGCATACTGTTCATCGACGTCGACGAATTCAAGCAAATCAACGATACGCTCGGCCATGCAGCGGGGGATGCCGTGCTGGTCGGCGTCGCGAAGAAAATCCGCGCGGGATTGCGCGAAGGCGACCTCGCGGCGCGCATCGGCGGGGATGAATTCGCAGTCCTGCTGGCGCATATCCACGCCGCCAACGATGCGGCGCAGGTCGTCGAGCGCCTGCACGCGTCCTTGCAGGGTCCACTGACCGCGCCGGATGCGGGCAAGCTCGAAGTATCGATCAGCGTCGGCGTCGCGCTCTACCCGGACGATGCCGACACGGCCACCGGACTCCTGCATGCCGCGGATACGGCAATGTACAATGTCAAACGCAGTCGCGGCCCGGGCCATGCTTCCCATGCCGGCGAACACGCTCCGGCGGATTCCTGAGGTACGCGTCGATGAAGCTGACCCGGTACTGTGCGCAATCCGCGACGATGGGCATCGTTGCCGTCCTGTGCCTGAGCGCCTGCCAGCAGCCCGCGCCCAAGCCAGCACCGCCGGGCCTTACCACCGAACAGGTGGCCGCACTGCACGATGCTGGGTTCCACCAGACATCCGACGGCTGGGAAATCGCCGGCAACGAAACAATCCTGTTCGGCCACAACATCGGCAAACTGGATCCGGGCGGGCGCGAAATCGTCTCGAGGATCGGCCGCGCACTGCTCGCGGTCGACATTCGCCAGGTCCAGGTGCTCGGTTTCACCGACGATACGGGTCGCTCCGAATACAATCGCAAGCTGTCCGAGCGGCGCGCCGAAGCAGTCGCCGCCGTGCTGGCCGAAATCGGCATGCCCAGCCAGGGCATCGATGCAAAGGGGATGGGCGAAAAGGATCCCGTGGCCAGCAACACGACCGCCGAAGGCCGGGCCCAGAACCGGCGCGTCGCGATCGTGGTGTCGAGTCCGT
>DATIOA010000161.1:0-1798 GCA_035473575.1 Rudaea sp.
CTGCAACGCACTGATGCCGCCGGCGGAACCGGCTACCTTGAAATCCATGTCGCCGAGGTGATCCTCGTCGCCGAGGATGTCGCTCAGCACGACGAACTTGTCGCCTTCCTTGACCAGACCCATGGCAATGCCAGCGACCGGTGCGCTCAGCGGCACGCCGGCATCCATCATCGCCAGCGAGGAGCCGCACACCGACGCCATCGACGAAGAACCGTTCGACTCGGTGATCTCACTGACCACGCGAACCACGTACGGGAACGCCTCCATCGACGGCTTGACCGCCTGCACGCCGCGCTTGGCAAGGCGGCCGTGGCCGATCTCGCGGCGCTTGGGTGCGCCGAAGCGGCCGCATTCGCCGACCGAAAACGGCGGGAAGTTGTAATGGAACAGGAACGGATCCTTCGACTCGCCGGACGGCGCATCGATGATCTGCGCGTCGCGCGTGGTACCGAGCGTGATCGCGACCAGCGCCTGGGTCTCGCCGCGCGTGAACAGCGCCGAGCCGTGCGTGCGCGGCAGCACGCCCACGCGCACCGTGATCGGACGGATGCCGTCAAGCGCGCGGCCATCGATGCGCACTTTGCTGTCGAGTACGGAATCGCGCATGGTGCGGTACTCGAATTCACCGAACTCCTTGGCCAGTTCAGCGGTATTCCATTTTTCGGTTTCGGCGCGACCGGCCAGTGCAGTCAGCGTGTCCTGCTTGATCGCGGATATGGCATCGCGACGCTGCAGTTTGTCGCGCACCTTGAACGCGTCGGCAAGCTTGCCACCGATGTTTTCCTTGAGTGCGGCGATCATGGCGGCGTTCTTGACCGGAGCCTTCCAACCTGAGGGCCTGGTGCCGGCTTCGACGGTCAGTTCGTTGATCGTATTGATGACGATCTGCAGGGACTTGTGGCCAAACGTGACCGCGCCGAGCATGACTTCCTCGCTCAGCAGCTTGGCTTCGGACTCGACCATCAGCACCGCGTTCGCGGTGCCGGCGACGACGAGGTCGAGGTCGGAAGTGGCGAGTTCGGTCCTGGTCGGATTGAGCAGATACTTGCCGTTCGCGTAACCGACGCGCGCAGCGCCGATCGGACCCTGGAACGGAATGCCGGCCAGCGACAACGCGGCTGATGCGCCGATCATGGCGGGAATGTCGCCGTCCACTTCGGGATTGAGCGACACGACCTGGGCGATGACCTGCACTTCGTTCTTGTACTCTTCAGGAAACAGCGGGCGCACCGGGCGATCGATCAGGCGCGAGGTCAGCGTTTCCTTTTCGGTCGGACGGCCTTCGCGCTTGAAGAACCCGCCGGGAATGCGGCCGGCGGAGTAGAACTTCTCGACGTAGTCGACGGTGAGCGGGAAGAAATCCTGGCCTTCCTTCGCCTTGCCCGCGGCAACCGCGGTGACGAGGACGACGGTGCCGTCGATCGACACCATGACGGCGCCGGACGCCTGGCGGGCGATTTCGCCCGTCTCCAGCGTGACCTGATGATTTCCGAACTGGAACGACTTGGTGATTTTGGCCATTGTATTTTTGCCTTCGGTTATTTCGTCACTCCGACCCATGCCGGAGTTCGTCTGGTTCTTGCAATTTCGAGCGGCGTACAAAACAAATCCCCGCCGCAGCGGGGATTTGTTTTCTTGCTTAGCGGCGCAGGCCCAAACGCTCGATCAGGGTCTGGTAGCGGCCGGCGTCGGATTTTTTCAAGTAGGTCAGCAGACTGCGGCGCTGGTTGACCATCTTGAGCAAACCGCGGCGCGAGTGGTGATCCTTGTCGTGCTCGGCGAAATGCTTGGACAGGTG
>DATIOA010000162.1:0-20662 GCA_035473575.1 Rudaea sp.
CCCCCTCGCGCTCGACTCCATCCCTTCGATTGAGGCGCTCACTCGAAGGGATGGAGCCCAGCGCGAAGCGGGCCACTGGAACCCCCGTCGCCCGGAAATTGGTCAGGCCTCTAGTGGCGAGTGGCGCGCGCGTCAGCCTCGGCGATGAACTGGCGGACGTGCGGATACACCGTTCCGCGCCAGCGGCGACCGCTGAAGATGCCGTAATGGCCGGCACCTTCCACCGTCAGATGACGCTTCGACGAATCTGGCAAGTTCGAGCACAAATCGTGCGCGGCACGCGTCTGGCCGAGTCCTGAGATATCGTCCAGTTCGCCTTCGATGGTGAACAGCGCCGTATCGCGGATGTCCTGCGGGCGCACGCGCTCGCCGGCGACGTCCCAGGTGCCGAGCGGCAGGGCGTGTTCCTGGAACACGGTGCGGATTGTGTCGAGGTAGTACTCGGCCGGCATGTCGAGCACGGCGTTGTATTCGTCGTAGAAGCGGCGGTGCGCGTCGGCGTCTTCCTGGTCGCCGCGGCACAGGTTCTCGTAGAAATCCCAGTGCGACATGAAATGCCGACCCGGATTCATGGCGAGGAATCCGGCGTGCTGCAGGAATCCCGGATACACGCGGCGGCCATGGCCGGGGTAGTTGTCCGGCACTTCCTGCACCAGCGTGTTCTCGAACCACGACATCGACTTGTGCGTGGCGAGGTCGTCCACGCTGGTGGGACTCTCGCGCGTGTCGATCGGTCCGCCCATCAGCGTGACCGAGCGCGGCAGCGCCTCGCCATTGCTGGCCATCAGTGAAATTGCGGCGAGTACCGGCACGGTCGGCTGGCAGACGCTGATCACATGCAGATTCTTCGCGCCGATGTGGGCGATGAATTCGCGCATGTAGGCGACGTAATCGTCCAGATGAAACGGACCGGCTTCGGCCGGTACCATGCGCGCGTCGAGCCAGTCGGTGATGAAAACCTTGTGCTCGCCGAGCAACGCACGCACGGTGTCGCGCAGCAACGTGGAATGGTGGCCGGACAAGGGCGCAACGACCAGCACAGTCGGATCGTCCTTCAGCGCCGCGAGCGTCGGCACGTCGTCGCTGAAGCGCTTGAAGCGCAGCAAATTGCAAAACGGTTTTGCCAGCGCAACGCGTTCGAGCACGGCGACGTCCTGACCGTGCGCGTTGACGGTATGGATGCCGAAGGGGGGCTTTTCGTATTCCTTGCCGAGCCGGTAGACCAGCTCGCAATTGGCCGCGGCGCGTTGCGCGAAGGGCAGTTGCGAGAGCCAGCTGTCGGGGGAGGAGAGCATCTTCGCGCTGGTCTGCGACCAGGCGAGCAGGGGATTGAACAGGTTGCGATTGAATTCGTGCAGGCGATAGAGCATCGATGTTCCAAGTGGTGGTCCCCCTGGACCAGGGCGCATTGTGGCGGAATTTGTGCTGCAATGCGACCGCCAATCCAGCGGAGATCGATCATGGAACAAACCGCGCACCTCGAACCCGTGTTCCATCCGTTCACCGCGATTCCCGGTTTGCCGTTTTCCGAAGCGGTGGAAGTCGGCGACCTGCTGTTTTTGTCCGGACAGATCGGCACCGACGCGAACGGCAAGCTGGTCGGCGGCGGCATCGTCGACGAGACCCGCCATGCCCTGGCCAACATCAGTCGCGTCCTCGCGCGCCACGGTTCGGCGATGGAGCGCGTGGTCAAGGTGACGGTAATGCTGGCGGACATGGCCGAATGGACGGCGATGAATGCCGAGTACGTCAAATTCTTTCCAAAGAATCCACCGTCGCGCAGCTCGTTCGGTTGCAATGGGCTGGCGATGAAGGCGCGCGTGGAAATCGAATGCGTCGCCCTGCGCAAGTGAGTTTCCCGCGCCTTCTCAGACGCGACACGCCCGAGTAGACTCGGCGCAGAAATGCAATGGCGGAGGTCAGGGTGAAGCCGACGGATATTCGCGTTCCCGACTACTTTCACAAGGTGGTCGATTGCCAGTGGGCATGCCCCGCGCACACGCCGGTGCCCGAGTACATTCGCCTGATCGCGGCGGGCCGGCACGACGACGCCTACTTGATCAACTGGAAGTCGAATGTCTTTCCCGGAATCCTCGGGCGCACCTGCGACCGGCCTTGCGAGCCGGCGTGCCGGCGCGGTCGCGTCGAGGAAAACAATGGCGAGAAGCCCGAGCCCGTCGCGATCTGCCGGCTCAAGCGCGTTTGCGCCGACAACAAAGATAGCGACGCGATCCGCGCGCGCCTCCCCAAGCCGGCGGGTAAGAAGAACGGCAAGCGCATCGCCTGCGTTGGCGCGGGTCCGGCCTCGCTCACGGTCGCGCGCGATCTCGCACCGCTTGGCTATCAGGTCACCGTGTTCGAGGCCGACGCGAAAGGCGGCGGCTTCATGCGCACGCAGGTGCCGCGCTTTCGTTTGCCCGAGGAAGTGATCGATGAAGAAGTCGGTTACATCCTCGATCTCGGCGTCGAGTTGCGCGGCAACACGCGCATCGATTCGATGAAGGAATTGCTGGCGCAGAAGTTCGACGCGGTGTTCGTCGGCTCCGGTGCGCCGCGCGGACGCGACCTGGAAATCCCGGGCCGCCGTGAAGCCGCCGCGAATATCCACATCGGCCTGGACTGGCTGGCGTCGGTGTATTTCGAGCACATCAAGAAGATTGGCCGGCGCGTGATCGTGCTCGGCGGCGGCAACACGGCGATGGATTGCTGCCGTTCGTCGCGGCGTCTCGGCGGCGAGGACGTGAAGGTGATCGTGCGATCGGGCTTCGATGAGATGAAGGCCTCGCCGTGGGAAAAAGAGGATGCGCAGCACGAGGGCATTCCGATCCTCAATTACCTCGTGCCGAAAACCTTCGTGCACGAAAATGGAAAATTGACCGGCATGACGTTCGAGAAAGTCCGTGCCGAACTCGACGCGAAAGGCCGCAGGAAATTGTTGCCGACCGGCGAACCGGATGTGCTCTTCGAATGCGACGACGTGTTGATCGCGATCGGCCAGGAAAACGCGTTTCCGTGGATCGAGCGCGACGTCGGCATCGAGTTCGATTCCGAATGGGACATGCCGAAAGTCGACAAGGTCACGATGCAGTCGACGCTGCCCAACGTGTTTTTCGGCGGCGATGCGGCATTCGGGCCGAAGAACATCATCTGGGCCGTCGCGCACGGCCACGATGCCGCGGTGTCCATCGACAAGCTGCTCAATGGCGAGGATATCCACGAGCGTCCGGAGCCCGGCGTCAGCCTGATCTCGCAGAAGATGGGCATCCACGAGTGGAGCTACGACAACGACATTTCCAACGATGCGCGCTATGCCGTGCCGTGGCGCGACAAGGCGCAGACGCTGAAAAGCATCAAGACCGAAGTCGAACTGGGCTTCGATGCGAAGAGTGCGCTGGCCGAGGCGCAGCGCTGCCTGAATTGCGACGTGCAGACCGTGTTCACCAAGGATGTGTGCATCGAGTGCGATGCCTGCGTGGACATCTGCCCGATGGATTGCATCACGTTCACGCAAAACGGTGAAGAGGCGGAGTTACGCACGCACCTGTCCGCACCGGCGCTGAACTTGACGCAGGCGCTGTACGTGTCCGACACGCTCAAGACGGGCAGGGTGATGGTCAAGGACGAAGACGTGTGCCTGCACTGCGGCCTGTGCGCCGAGCGCTGCCCGACCGGCGCCTGGGACATGCGCAAGTTCTTCCTCGAGATGTCGCACGCGGGGCCGGGCTGTCACAAGCATGCGAAGCGGGAGGCGGCGTGATCGAGTCCAATAAAATCGGGATTGCCGCCACCAACGACTTCGTCATCAAGTTCGCCAACGTCAACGGTTCGGGCTCGGCGTCGGCGAACGAGCTGTTCGCCAAGTCCATCCTGCGCATGGGCGTGCCGGTCAGCCCGCGCAACATCTTCCCATCCAACATCCAGGGCCTGCCGACCTGGTACGAGGTGCGCGTGAACGAGCGCGGCTGGCTCGGCCGGCGCGGCGGCGTGGACATGATGGTGGCGATGAATCCGCAGACCTGGGATACGGACGTCGCCGAAATCGCGCCGGGCGGATACCTGTTCTACGACAACACGCGGCCGTTGCCGCCATCGAAATTCCGCACCGACATCAACGTGATCGGCATGCCGCTGACCGCGATCTGCAACCGCACCTACGCCGATGCGCGCCAACGCCAGTTGTTCAAGAACATCATGTACATCGGCGCGCTGTCGGCGCTGCTCGACATCGATCCCGCGGAGATCGAGAAGCTTTTCGGCGAGCAGTACAAGGGCAAGGAAAAGCTGCTCGATTCCAACGTCAAGGCGCTGCACCTGGGCCGCGATTACGCGAAGGAACATTTGGCTCCGGTCGGCTTGAAAGTGCGCCGCTCGAGCGCGGTCGGCGAACGCATCTTCGTGGACGGCAATTCCGCGGCGGCTTTGGGCTGCGTCTACGGCGGCGCGACCGTGTGCGCCTGGTATCCGATCACACCGTCGTCGTCGCTGGCCGAGGCGTTCACCAAGTATTGCCAGAAATATCGCGTCGATCCGGAAACCCAGCAGAACAAGTTCGCCATCGTGCAGGCCGAGGACGAGATCGCCTCCATCGGCATGGTGGTCGGCGCGGGCTGGAACGGCGCACGCGCGTTCACGACCACGTCGGGACCGGGCATCTCCTTGATGAACGAGTTCATTGGCCTTGCGTACTTCGCCGAGATTCCGGTGACGATCATCGACGTGCAGCGCGGCGGGCCGTCCACCGGCATGCCCACGCGCACGCAGCAGTCCGACGTGCTGGCTTGTGCTTACGCTTCGCACGGCGACACCAAGCACGTACTGCTGTTTCCGGAAGATCCGCACGAGTGCTTTGCGTTTGCCGCGCAGGCGCTGGATCTGGCCGACCGCTTGCAGACACCGATTTTCGTGCTGACCGACCTCGACATCGGCATGAATCAGCGCCTGTGCGCTCCATTCGAATGGGACGATGCACACGCCTACGACCGCGGCAAGGTGATGACGGCCGAGGAACTCGAAGCCGGAAAATACTTTGGCCGCTACGAGGATGTCGATGGCGACGGCATTCCCTGGCGCACGTATCCCGCGACGCATCCGAAGCGCGGCAGTTTCTTCACGCGCGGCACCAGCAAGAACCCGCAGGCGCGCTATTCCGAACGCGGCGACGACTATATCTACAACATGCAGCGGCTGCTGAAGAAGTTCGACACGGCCAAGTCGCTCGTTCCGCAGCCGATCCTGCATGCCGCGAAACAGAAAACGCGGTTTGGTGCGATCTACTACGGTTCCACGAGTCCGGCCATGGATGAAACCCTGGCCGCGCTCGATGCCGACGGACTGCACGTGGACGCGCTGCGCGTGCGCGCGTTCCCGTTCCCGGATTCCGTCGTCGAGTTCATCGCCGCGCACGACACCGTTTTCATCGTCGAGCAGAACCGCGACGCGCAGTTGCACAACCTTATCGTCAACGAATTCGGCATCGACCCGGCGCGGCTGGTACCGGTGCTGCACTACGACGGCACGCCGATCACGGCGCGCTTCATAGCCGGTGCGATCGGCAAACAGATGGACGCCGCCAAGATCGCACCAATCGGCAAGGGGAAGGTCGCATGAACATGAATCTGGACATTGCAAACCTGATTTCCGTAGTCACGGGGCTGCTCGTGCTCGGCGCCTGCATCCTGCTGTGGCTGCGCTACCAAACGCAGTGGGTGCTGCTGGCGCTGGCCGGACAAATCGTTTCCGTGCTGTGCCGCTTTGTCTTGTTCGTTCCCGGCGCCTATATGCAGTATCCCGTCATCCGCATCGTCTGGCCGGCGGGTTCATTGATCTTCGCGATCGGCCTGGCCGGGTTCGCGTGGACGCAATACGAAGCCTCGCGGCAGGGCACGAAGTCATGACCTACATCGCCAAGCCCAAGCTCCATCATCCGACCCTGGCCTGCAACGCGGCCGGATTCACGCGCCGCGACTACGAGGGCGCGGTGTCGACCTTGTGCGCCGGCTGCGGCCATGATTCGATTTCCGCGGCCATCATCCAGGCCTGCTGGGAGCTGGACATCCAGCCGCATCGCGTGGCGAAACTGTCCGGCATCGGCTGCAGCAGCAAGACGCCGACGTATTTCCTGTCCGCTTCGCATGGCTTCAACACCGTGCATGGGCGCATGCCGTCGGTGCTGACCGGCGCGAACCTCGCGAACAAAGAATTGATTTATCTGGGAGTGTCCGGCGACGGCGATTCGGCATCGATCGGCATTGGCCAGTTCGTGCACGCGATTCGGCGCGGCGTGAACATGGTCTACATCGTCGAGAACAACGGCGTGTACGGATTGACCAAGGGCCAGTTTTCAGCGACGGCGGACCTGGGATCGAAATCCAAGAAAGGCGTGACCAACACCGATTCGCCGCTGGACATGGCCGGACTCGCGCTGCAGCTCGGCGCGTCTTTCGTCGCGCGCGGATTTTCCGGCGACAAACCGCAACTCGTGCCCATCATCAAGGCCGCGATCAAGCACAAGGGCGCAGCGTTCATCGACGTGATCTCGCCGTGCGTAGCGTTCAACAACCATCCGGGCAGCACCAAGAGCTACGACTACGTGCGCGAGCACAACGAGGCGGCGAACCGGTTGGATTTCATCGACGGCCGCGCGGAAATCACCGTCGACTACGCCGAGGGCGAACTCATCGACGTGACCCAGCACGACGGCAACGTGATCCGCCTGCGCAAGCTCGCGGCGAGCTACAGCCCGCACGACCGCGTCGCCGCGATGAACTACCTGCACGAACGCAGCGCGAAAGGCGAAGTCGTGACCGGACTGCTCTATGTCGACGAGGACGCGCAGGATTTGCACGAACACATCACGACGACGAGTGTCCCGTTCAACCGGCTGGCG
Source organism: Rudaea sp. (assembly GCA_035473575.1). Lineage (GTDB taxonomy): Bacteria > Pseudomonadota > Gammaproteobacteria > Xanthomonadales > Rhodanobacteraceae > Rudaea. The sequence continues at coordinate 6,887 of DATIOA010000162.1, forward strand.
GCGAAGGATCTGAATCCAGGCGCGGCAACGCTGGCGAAGATCAACGCCTCGTTGCGCTGAGATGCAGAAGGTTTACGACCGCACCTACTTCGACAAGTGGTATCGCCATCCGCGTCACGCGGTCGCGTCGCGCACTGAGTTGGAGCGCAAGGTCGCGCTCGCGGTGGCGACCGCCGAATACTATCTCGGGCGGCGCATCGTCAACGTGCTCGACATTGCCTGCGGCGAAGGCGTGTGGCGCGCACCGCTGAAGCGTCTACGGCCAACCGTCGAATATCTTGGCCTGGACAGCAGCGAGTATGCGATCGCGCGTTACGGACGCTCGCGCAATTTGCGCCTCGCAAGGTTCAGCGACCTCGAACAGCAACGATTCGAGCGCGATTTCGATCTCATCGTCTGTTCCGACGCGCTGCATTACGTGCGCACGCCGGAGTTGCGGCTGGGATTGCGCGGACTCGTCGAAATGCTCGACGGCGTGGCTTTTCTGGAATTGTTCACGCGCGAGGACGAACCAGACGGCGACCGCGACGGTTTCATCGCACGGTCGGCACGTTGGTATTTGCGTGAGTTTCGCGCCGCAGGGCTGGTTCCCTGCGGCACGCATTGCTATCTGGGACCGCGCTTGAAGAGTCAAGTCGCTGCGTTAGAAATACAAATTTTGGACTGAGCTACAAAAAAATGCGGTTGAAGCACTGACTGCATCAACCGCAGACAATTAGCAGATCAGCAATGTTGAACTCACTGACATGACGGGTATGATTCCGACAACGACACGTAAGCAGGAGTGCTCTTGCACGCACCGCCAGAGAGGCTGATCGACGAGAACGTTGCGCCAGTGCAATCACCAGTACCGATTGGGAATCCGGATCCTGCCACCTGCCAATCGACTACCGCGTCGGGAACTACTGTCGCGTATGAGCCGCTGCTAGTATTAGTAATCGGCGAGCTCCCATATGGAGTGACGGTTGCTGAGTTGTAAACGGATGAGGATGTCGGTGGTGGAGGAAGCACGAACAATTCTGGCCACACTCTCGCGCGGGCCACGGAGATTGCTCCAGTCCCTCCTGCACCAAAATTTGATCCAAAAGTATAGTTGTAGGCACCTCCACATAATGACCCTGATTGTGCAGCTAGTGGGACTACGTTTGCATTGGGTTGTATCGGAATCTTTGTCGCTGCTCTTGCATAGCTGTCGGCTTTGTCAAGAAGTGCAGTTGCCTCGGCCGTATCAGTTGTCGCATACGCAGCCGAGAGCGCATCGGCGGCGTTCTGATTCAGCCAAGCACGATCGTAGTCTGCGCCTGCAGCACCAAATGATAGGCGGACTACCGAGCCATCTGATCTAGCCTTGTCATAAACTCCTGTAGTGACTTTGTGCCAACCGTCGAAGCTAAGTGATTGAACTTTTTTATATTGGTCGGCTGCGCTGGATGCGGTGGAGAAAATAAGCGCAGTACTTATTGCGAGCGCTAGTTGTGTGCGAAAAGTCATAACGACTCCTTATTAGAATGCCCCCAGCGCTATTTGTATGCCACTATGACGAATGAAAAAGCGTGAAGTGCTACATGGCGTGGAGAAATACGAAGATGTAAATTTCCAGATTTGTGTCCTCATTCATTGAGAATTCCTTCTTTTCTGGAAGGTGTCGTTTTTCTGATGGATGGCATCCGGAAACTGTAAGGAGTGTATTTGTGGTCGACGAGAACAGTGACTACCCTGTGTCGGACATTCTGAAAGATGCAATGACGCTTCATGCTGAGGGGCGCTATGACGAAGCCATAGAGCGATTCCGCGACGTTCTGAAACACGACCCGCAATCGGTTTCCGTGCGGCATGCGCTTGCGCTGGCTTTGCATCAGGTCGGAAACGATGCCGAAGCTATTTGCGAATTCGACCTTGCTGTGAAGCAAGGAGCGAATGAGCCGATGTTGCATGCGAATCGAGCGGCGGTTCTGCTGGCGCTCGGGCGCTTGGCAGATGCCGAGCAGTCATGTCGTCAGGCGCTGAATTTGCAGCCGAAAAACTTCGCGGCACTTTTCAACCTCGGATTGACACTGGAAAAGTTGGGACGTCCAGCGGATGCCTTGATATCGCTTAACGCCGCACTGGACACCCGCCCCGATGCGCTTGGCCTCGCAAAGGTTTTAGCGCGTGTTGCCGTTGCTATGAACGATGCCGATTCGGCGCGTCAGGTTCTCCCGATACTTCTGGCAAAGCCGGAAAAATCGACCCTGATCCTTATCGGGGATATTTATCAAACGTGTTCGGATATCGAATCGGCCTGGCATGTGTGGCGTGAGGCGGCTATCGACCCAATGTTGTCGACGAAGGCCCGGCTGCGTATCAGTCGGACAGCTCTTACCGCCGGAAGACCGGACATCGCGCAGATAGAGGCGGATACGGTTCTTCACAGTGAAGCTGCTTCCCGTGACGCTATGCTGCTACAAGCGCTGGCTCTGCACGAGGGCGGACAAATCGAGGAGGCCATCGCCAGTTATCAAAAGCTGCTGAAAACCCATCCGGATTTTGCCGAGGCGGGAAGCAATTACCTGATCGCCATTCAGCACGCTGCGGAAACGACACCGGCCGAGATATTCCTTGCCAGCAAGGAATGGGCCGAACATCATGCGCCGAAGGAAGATTTCGTTGCGCCAGTGATTGGAACAAGGACGCGCCGCCGTGTCATCTGGATTTCACCACGGTTTTCGCAAGGGCCGGTCGACACGTTCTTTGCCACTGTGCTGGCTGAGATGCGCAAACAGGAGAACATCGAACACACGCTGGTAATGACGGGATTCGAAAACGATAGTGCGACGGCAAAGTTTCGCCTGCTTGCCGATCGCTGGATCGATGCGGCAAGGATGAAAGACGAAGAGCTGCTGCATGTTTTGCGACGAATTGATGCCGATGTCGCTGTTGATCTTGCAGGGCATGCGCCGCGCAATCGTTTGTGCGTATTTGCCCGGCGGCTCGCGCCGCGCCAATGCACGTGGCTCGATAATTTTTCCACCACTGGCCTACCAGCGATGGACGAGTTCCTCAGCGACGAACGATTGACGCCGCAGGGAATGGAAGATCAATTCACGGAGAAAGTGATACGGCTACCGCTCGGGCGACTGGCTTATACGCCGCCCGAACTGCTTCTGGCCAAACAGCCACTTCAAGACCGCGCGCGCTCGGGCTTGCTGGTCTGTTTCAACCGCATGGCAAAAGTGACGTCAGCCATGCTGGACGTGTGGGCGAAAATCCTGCTCGCGTTGCCGGCTTGGCGTCTGCTGTTGCGTAATTCGGCCGTCATGAGTCCACAGGTCAGGGCACGCATCATTTCTACATTTGCGCGACATGGAGTGGATTCGAATCGGATCGAATTCGAGGGATTCGGCACCTACGCTGAGACGCTCGGCGGTTACGGTCGTGCGGACCTTGCCCTCGACACATATCCATTTGGCGGCTGCGCCACGACATGCGATGCGTTGTGGATGGGAGTGCCGGTGGTTACCTTGCGCGGCAACACACTGGTCAGCCGCCAGTCGGCCGCGCTGCTCGATCAGTGCGGCCTGGGAAACTGGGTGGCATCAAGCGTGGATGAATATGTCGAGATCGCATGCCGTTTGGCCGTCGCCAAACCTGTTGACCTTATGCCGCGTGCGGCATTGCGGCAAATTACCGGAAAGCGATTGTGCGATGTAGAGAAATTCGCACAATCGCTGCTTCAAACGATCTTGGGCGACAAGGCCGCATGATGTCGTCGTAAAGCATTTCCCGTCGGCAAGCGGAAAATAAAGCTTACGCCTTGCGCGCGTCGCGTTTGCCCGTCCAAGACCGCGGCTTTTTCTTCGCCGCGTTGTGCGGTTTGTTCGGATTGTGCGGATGCGGGCGACGCGCATGATTGGGATTGCGTGGCTTGCCGGGCCGGCCCGGAGCAGGTCCCGGCGATTCCAGGTTGAGCGGACGCGAGGGCTCGAATCCGGCGATGTTCTGGATGGCGATGTCCTGCTTGAGCAGACGGCGGATGTCGCGCAGCAGGCGCGCTTCCTCTTGAGCGACCAGCGACACGGCCAAGCCTTCCGCGCCGGCGCGACCGGTGCGGCCGATGCGGTGGATGTAGTCTTCGGCGACCATCGGCAGGTCGTAGTTGATCACGATCGGCAACTGGTCGATATCGAGACCGCGAGCCGCGATGTCGGTGGCCACGAGCACGGTGATCTTGCCGTTCTTGAAGTCCTTCAGCGCCTTGGTACGCGTGTTCTGACTCTTGTTGCCATGGATAGCGGCGGTGCGCAGTCCGGATTGATCCAGGAACTTGCACAGCTTGTCGGCGCCATGCTTGGTGCGGCCGAACACCAGGGTTTGACGGCGGCTGTCTTCGCTGAGCAGATGCAGCAGCAAGTCGCGCTTGCGTGTGGCATCGACCGGATGCACGCGATGCGTGATCGTGGCAACCACGCTGTTACGCGCGGCGACCTGGATTTCGGCCGGATCGCGCATGAACTGCGCGGCGATCTTCTTGATCTCGTCGGCGAAGGTGGCCGAGAACAACAGGGTCTGACGGTTCTTCGGCAGCGCGCCGAGGATGCGCCGGATCGCGGGCAAGAAGCCCATGTCGAGCATGCGGTCGGCCTCGTCGAGCACCAGGATTTCGATGCCGGACAAATCCAGCGTGCGCCGTTCCATGTGGTCCATCAGGCGACCCGGGGTGGCGACGAGCACGTCGACGCCGCGACGCAGCGCGTCCATCTGCGGGCCCATGCTGACGCCGCCGAAGATGGTGGTGCTGATCACGCGCAGGTGCTTGGCGTAGGCGCGCAGACTTTCATGCACCTGTGCGGCGAGCTCGCGCGTGGGCGCGAGCACGAGCGCACGCGGACGGCGTTTCGCCGAGGCCGGTGCGGTGTTTTCAACGAACAGGCGTTGCAGCAGCGGCAACGCGAAAGCGGCGGTTTTGCCGGTGCCGGTTTGCGCGCCGGCAAGCAGGTCGCGGCCGGCTAGCGCGGCCGGAATGGCGGCAGCCTGGATCGGTGTGGGTTCTGCGTAGCCTTGTTCGGCGAGCGCACGCAGCAACGCGGGCGCAAGCCCGAGGGTATCGAAAGACATGATTTTGCTCCAGTGAATCAAAAACCCGGAGCGTTCCCAGTGAACCGCGCCGCAGGCAGTAACCTAGCCACCCCGCAAAACGGGAGATTCGGAAGGGCGTCGGTACCGAGTGGTGCTGGCCTGATGTCGAATTCGCGTGTCGATGCGAATCGCGGGCCGTAAGGGAAAAACGGATGGTCGACGCAGTCGTGAGCCGTAACTCAACTCAGGACGGCGCGCAGTATACATGCGCCCGGCAGGAAATGCACGCGCAATTGACGCGGGTCCCGTCAACGCCTAGCCTCGCACGGCACGGTAGCCTAGGGGATGTGAATGCAGTTTCTGTCCGCGCTGCGCGAACTGAATACCGAACAGCGCCACGTTGTGGCCGCGAGCTTTCTTGGCTGGACGCTGGATGCGTTCGACTATTTTCTGCTCGTGTTCGTGATCCCGGAAATCGCGCACGAGTTCGGCGCGAGCATCACGGAAGTAGGATTCTCGCTCACTCTTACGCTGGCCATGCGCCCGCTTGGCGCGCTGATATTCGGGCGCCTCGCCGACCGCTTCGGCCGGCGTCCGGTGCTGATGCTCGATGTCGTCCTGTTCGCCGTATTCGAGGCGGCATCCGCGCTGGCGCCCTCGCTGGCCGTGCTGCTGGTCGTGCGCGCCCTGTTCGGCATCGCCATGGGCGGCGAGTGGGGCATCGGCGCGTCGCTGGCGATGGAATCGATTCCGGCCAAATCGCGCGGTCTCGTTTCCGGCTTGCTGCAACAAGGTTATCCGGTGGGTTATCTGGTCGGAGCGCTGGTCTACTGGCTGGCCTTCGACCATATCGGTTGGCGTGGCATGTTCGCGCTCGGCATCCTGCCGGCGCTGCTGGTGCTGTACATCCGCCGCCGCGTGCCGGAATCGCCGGTGTGGGCATCAGGCAGTGGCGATGGCGCCAAGCGGAGCGGCTTTGCCGCACAAATGCGCGGGCACTGGCGCCTGTTCGCCTACCTGGTCGTGCTGATGGCGTTCTTCAACATGTTCAGCCACGGATCGCAGGACCTCTACCCCACGTTCCTCAAGCAGCAAATGCATTTCGACACGCGCGCCGTGAGCATCCTCACGATCGTACTCAACCTCGGCGCCATCGTCGGCGGATTGTTCTTCGGGGCGTGGTCCGAGCGCATCGGCCGCCGGCGCGCCATCGTGATCGCCGCGTTGCTGGCGCTGCCGATGATTCCGCTGTGGGCCTGGGGTGGCTCGGTCGTGCTGCTCGGCCTCGGCGTATTCGGGTTGCAGGTGATGGTGCAGGGCGCCTGGGGCGTGGTGCCGGTGCACCTGAACGAATTGTCGCCGGCCGGCGTGCGCGGCACGTTGCCGGGATTCGCCTATCAGGGCGGCAACCTGCTGGCCGCATTCACCTCGCCGTTCCTGGCCTGGCTGGCTGCCCGGCATGGCGGCGATTTCGCGTTCGCGATGGCCGGATTCATCGCCGTCGTCGCCGTGGCCCTGGCCGTGGTCACCTGGCTCGGCCCCGAGGCGCGTGGCAAGACCTTCGATTAAGGCAGGACGATACCGATGGAAATCATCCAATTGTTGCGCTCGATCCCTATGTTCGATGCGCTGGACGACGACGATCTGAAGGCATTGTCGGAAAACTTTCTGGGCGAACGTCGTTTCGCCGCGGGTACGCACATCTTCGAGCAGGGCGATGCCGGCGATGCCATGTACATCGTTGTCAGCGGCGACGTGAATATTTTCCTGCCCGGCGAGGATTCGCACCGCATTTCGCTGGAAGACCTGAGCCGCGGGCAATTCTTCGGCGAACTCGCGGTGTTCGACGAAAAGCCGCGCAGCGCGAGCGCGCTGGCCACGACCGATTGCGTGCTGCTGGAACTCGCGCACCGCACGCTCGGCGATTACCTGGAGCAGCGCCCGCGCGCGGCGCTGGCAATCCTGCGCACCATCAGCGGGCGCCTGCGCGAAACCAACATGCTGTTGTCCGCGCGCGCCGCGGTCAATGTCGACGCGGAGTTCGATCGGCACCTTTCCTGGAGCGACCACCTTGCCGACAAGGTTGCCGAGCTCAACGGCAGCTGGAAATTCATCCTCTTCCTCATCGTGCTCACGGCGATCTGGTGCCTCGGCAACAGCGAGATGATGGGAAGTCCACCTGATCCTTATCCCTACCAGTTTTTCAATCTGGCGCTCGGCATCCTGGTCAGCTTGCAGGGTCCGTTGATCGTGATGAGCCAGAACCGGCAAGCAATCAAGGATCGTGCGCGCGCCGAAACGGATTACAACGTCAACATGAAGAACGAGGTGAACATCGAAACCCTGTTGCGCGAGCTCGCCGAATTCCGCGAGGAAATGGTGTCGCGCCGTGGCGACCGCGGCAACGCCACAAAATGATCGGCGTGCGCTAGAATCCGTCGCGACAGGCGATCGGCGATCAGGGGCTGCCGGCATACTCGTCGACACCTTTGTCCAATCTGGTTGATGATGACTACGGATAATTCCGGGAGCAGTCCCGATCATTCCTGGCGTTTGCGGTTCGAGGATCGAACCGACTACTTGTATGCGGAAGCCACCGGTCCCGAGGATTCGCTCGCGATCACCATGGCCTACTGGCACGAAATCGCGGCCGAATGCTCCCGTCGCAATACCGTGCGCCTGCTGGTCTGCGACCACTTGCGCGGCGAGCCGGCCAGCGCGGAGGAATTCGAGAAATTGGCCAGCGGTTTGCGCGATATCGGGCTGGAGCACGTGCGTATCGCCTTTCATGAGCCGATCAGCGATCATCTGCGCGATGCCGAGCATGGCGAGCTGGCCATGCGCGAAGCGGGATTCACCCTGCGCGTTTTCGGCAACGAACGCGAGGCGGAAATCTGGTTGCGCTACGGCGAGACATGAGCGGAGGCGGAAGATGAAAAAAACAGCGTTATCGATACTTGTCGCATGGCTGTTGCCTTGCGCGATGGCGACGGCCGCGGCGCCTGCCGCAACGGCGGATGCGGGCGATCGTGCTGCAATCCAGGCACTGCGCCAACAACTGGACGAGTTGAAGAAGTCGGCCTACCACCCGGAACTCGGCGAGCAGATGCTGATCCTGCAGATTCGCCATGCGCGGCTGTGGTTCGCTGGCGAAGCCGGCAACTGGAACCTCGCCACGTTCGAGGTGCAGGAATTGCAGGAGGCGTTCGACGCCGTCGTCGCGCACAATCCCGACGACGCCAACCTGCAGCCGGAACGCCTTGCCGATGTGTTGCCGGCGATGACGCGCGGGCCGATCGCCGACCTGCGCAAGGCCGTGGACAGCAAGAGCAAGGCCGCCTTCGAGAAGGCCTACGATGGGTTGTCGGCGGCCTGCACCGGTTGCCACCACGCCGCCGGCAACGACATGCTGGTCATCCAGCGGCCGAAGACGCCGCTGCTCGACAATTTGCGCGTCGCGCCGGTCAAGTAGCAACCGGCAATCATTGCAAGACGCGCTTGGCGCCGCCGTAGTGCTCGTGCCAATACGACGCGTCCAGGTAATCCAGGCGCACCGTGCCGCCCTCGTTCGGCGCATGCACGAACCGGCCCTTGCCGACATAGATGCCGACATGGCCGACGTGCCGCCCCTGCGTGCGGAAGAACACGATATCGCCGGATTCGAGTGCGTCGCGCGGCACGCTGGGCGCATCCATGCGGCTGATTCCTTCGGCCGTGCGTGGAAGGTCGATGCCGGCGACGTCGCGGTACACATAGTCGACGAGGCCGCTGCAATCGAAACCGCCGCGCGGCGTGTTGCCGCCGTAACGGTAGGGCGTGCCGACCAGTCCGATCGCGCGGAACAGGATGTCGTTCGGATTCGCGCCGTGCGTCCTGGCCGGATAAGAGACGGGCGACACCGGCTTCGTGGCGCGGCTGCCGCATCCGGACAAGCCGGCCGCGATGCCCGCGACCAGGCAGCAGCTGAGGAATCGCCGAATGCGCATGCCCGCACACTCGGCCATGCCGGGCGCGTTTGTCAATGCAGAGCATGCGGGGTGCGCGCAAAACGGTTACGATGCAGCGTTTGCGAGAACCGCCATGCAAGCCGAAAAAGACAAAGTCGTCAGCATTCATTACCGTGTCAGCGAAGACCAGGGTGAGGAAATAGAAACCTCGCACGGACGCGCCCCGATGGCCTTCCTGTTCGGCCATGGCAACATCATTCCCGGCCTGGAGCAGGCCATCGCCGGACGCGCCGTTGGCGATGCCTTCGATGCGGTGATCGAACCGGAGCGGGGTTATGGCAAGCGCCGCGAGGACTTCGTCCAGCGCGTGCCGAAGAAGTATTTCCGCGATGGCGAGCAACTGAAACCCGGCATGTCGACCACGCTCAGCACCCGCGATGGTCCGCGTTCCGTCACCGTGCTCAAGATCGGATCGAGTGTGGTCGATGTCGACCTGAACCATCCGCTGGCCGGCAAGACCTTGCGTTTCGCGGTGGAAATCACCGATGTGCGCGACGCGAGCGAAGAAGAGCTGGCGCACGGGCATGCGCATGGGCCAGACGGCCATCATTGAATGACCCGTGATGGAGCCTGCGCAAAACCGCAGCGAGCGAAGCAGGTCTTCGCTGGCCACAAAAGAGGAAGGGCCCGGTTTGCACCAGGCCCTTCCGGACTCCCCTTGCGATTCTGTGTTGCGTTACGCGGCGTTGCTCACCAGTGTCAGTTTCGGGCGCGCCGGCAGCGCGGCGGTCGCCGTGAGCGGAGCGGTGACGGCCGCAGCCAGTCCGGCCTGGGTTTCCGCGACGCTCGCTTCGAAGCGGGCGAGGCGTTCCTCGGCGGCTTCGGAGACGGCTGCGGAAACGGCCCCCTGTTCCAGCAACTGCGTGACCATGGCGCGGTGATGCTCGCTGAAATCCACGTCCTTGAGCGCTTCTTCCAGCGCACAGATCATGGTGGCAAGCCAGCCGGACTTCGGATTGCGCAGCGCGAGCAGCATTTCGGTATTGGGTGCGGGCATGGTCGTATTCCGCTTTCGTTGCCGGCACCTGCCGGCGGGAATGTATATGCAGGTTCGATGCCAACCATCCGAAGAGTGCGAGGGAAAGGCTTGGTAGAGCCATTTTCCGGCATGCGTACGGATCGATTTCCGAGTGACGCGCGCGTCATCGGCTGCCGCGCCCGGCGCAATGCGTCAGCTTTCGACGGAGCACGCGCGCAATGAGTCCACGCCAATCCGACGTGCTGGTCCTCGGCGGTGGGGCGATCGGGCTGGCCTGTGCGCTATATCTGCTGCGCGCCGGGCGCAGCGTCACCGTGCTCGATCGCGGCCAGGTTGGCGCAGCGACCTCGCACGGCAACTGCGGCACGATCACTCCCAGCCATGCCCTGCCGCTGGCGGCACCCGGCGTGCTCGCGCAGGCGCTGCGCTGGGTGCTGAAGAAGGACGCGCCGCTGCGCATCGCGCCGCGGCCTGATTTCGCCCTGTTCGAATGGCTGCTGCAATTCGCGCGGCGCTGCAACGCCGCGCAATGCCGGCGCGTCACCGCGATCAAGGCGCCGCTGCTGATTCAGGCCCGCGCCGAACTCGAAACGCTGGTTCGCGACGCGAAACTCGATTGCGAATTCCTGGCGCAAGGCACCATGAATGTCTACCGCGATGCGCGCGCGTTCGAGCATTCGCGGGAGTTGGCGCTGTTGCCCGCCGAATTCGGCTTGCCGGTGGAAACGCTCGATGGCGCCGCCTGCCGCGCGCGCGAACCGGCGCTCAACGACCGCATCGTCGGCGGCTATTTTCATGCCGGCGACGCGCAGCTGCGTCCCGAACGCTATTGCGCCGAACTCGCGCGCGCGGTCGCCGCGCTGGGCGGCGAAATTTGTGAATCCACCGCGATCACTGGATTTCGCAGCGCTGGCGCAGACATCGAATCCGTCGTCACAGACCGCGGCGAATTCGCGGGACGCGACGTCGTGTTTGCACTCGGTGCCTGGTCGCCGCAGGTCGCGCGCCAACTCGACCTGCGCATTCCGATCCAGCCGGGCAAGGGTTATTCGATCACCTACACGCGACCGCCCCATCCTCCGCGCATCCCGTTGTCGTTGAAAGAACGTGCCGTGTGCGTGACCGCGTGGGATTCGGGATATCGCCTCGGCAGCACGATGGAATTTGCCGGTTACGACGACACCTTCAATCGCGCGCGGCTGGATGCGCTCAAGCGCGCCGCCGCCGAATACCTGCGCGAGTCCGAAGGGCCGCAGATGGTCGAGGAATGGTACGGCTGGCGGCCGATGACCTGGGACGATCTGCCGATCCTCGGCCGTGCCACATCACTGCGAAATCTCGTCCTTGCCACCGGGCACGGCATGCTCGGCATCACCATGTCGGCGATCACGGGGAAGCTCATTGCCGACCTGATTTGCGACGCGCGGCCCACGCTGGACCTGGCGCCGTTCTCTCCCGCACGCTTCAATATCTGACGCTTATGGATATCTGCACCCTGCATCGCGGCACGTCGCCACTGTTCGTCTCCCTGCCGCACGACGGCACGGCGCTTCCCGACGACATCGCCGCGCGCATGACCGATTCCGCGCGCCGCGTGCCGGACACCGACTGGCACGTCTCGCGGCTGTACGCGTTCGCGCGCGAGCTGGGCGCGTCGATGATCGTACCGGCGTATTCGCGTTACGTCGTCGATCTGAATCGCCCGCCGGATGACGTGTCGCTGTATCCGGGGCAGAACACGACGGGGCTTTGTCCGCTCGTGCAGTTCTCGAACGAACCGATTTACCTTGATGGGCGGGAACCGAGCAAACGCGAAATCACACAACGCGTGAAGAAATATTGGCGCCCATATCACGACTCGCTCGCCGCGGAGATCGCGCGGATCAAATCGCAACACGGCCGCGTGGTGCTCTGGGAAGGCCACTCCATCCGCAGCGTCGTGCCGTTCCTGTTCGACGGCCGCCTGCCGGATTTCAACCTCGGCACATCCGGCGGCGCGAGTTGCTCAGCCGGACTCCAGCGCAAACTCGTGCATCTGCTCGAAGCACAGAAGGATTACAGTTTCGCCGTCAACGGCCGCTTCAAGTGCGGCTATATCACGCGCCAATACGGCAAGCCGATCGAGGGCGTCGATGCGATCCAGCTCGAACTCGTGCAGTGCAATTACATGGACGAGGATTCGTTCGTATACGATGAAAGACGCGCGACACCGACGCAGGCGGTGATCAGGCGTTTGCTGGAAAGCTGTTTGTAGAGAATTTGCGATCCATCCATGGAGCGTTCGCCGTTCGCCATCCGTGGCTCACCGTAACTCGGCGCACGCGATGCGCTTCAACGCATCGCGTATGCGCACCGAGTTACACCTCGAGCGAAGCCAGATCGCCCTTCGTCTCCAGCCACTCCTTGCGGTCGCTGGCGCGCTTCTTCGACAACAGCATGTCCATCAGCGGCGCGGTGCCGTCGTCGGCATCGATGGTGAGCTGCACGAGGCGGCGCGTGTCCGGGTGCATGGTCGACTCGCGCAATTGCGACGGATTCATCTCGCCCAGGCCCTTGAAGCGCGTCACGTTGACCGCGCCTTTCATCTTTTCGCGCTCGATCTTCTGCAACATCGCGTCGCGCTCGGCTTCGTCGAGGCAATAGAACACCTGCTTGCCCACGTCGACGCGGAACAGCGGCGGCATGGCGACGAAGACGTGGCCTTCGCGCACCAGCGACGGGAAATGGCGCAGGAACAGCGCGGACAGCAGTGTTGCGATGTGCAGTCCGTCCGAGTCGGCATCGGCGAGCACGATGACCTTGCCGTAGCGCAGTCCGGTGATGTCGTCCTTGCCCGGATCGCAGCCAATGGCGACGGCGAGGTCGTGCACTTCCTGCGAGGACAGCACCTGCCCGGATTCCACTTCCCACGTGTTCAGGATTTTTCCGCGCAACGGCAGGATGGCCTGGTAATCCTTGTCGCGCGCCTGCTTGGCGCTGCCGCCGGCCGAATCGCCTTCAACGAGGAACAGTTCGGTTTGCGACAGGTCGCTCGACGCGCAATCGGCGAGCTTGCCGGGCAGGGCGGGGCCCTGCGTGATTTTCTTGCGCACGATCTGCTTTTCAGTCTTCAGGCGCAGGCTTGCGCGCTCGATGGCGATGGCGGCGATCTTCTCGCCGAGTTCGACGTGCTGGTTGAGGAACAGGGAAAATCCGTCGTGAGCGGCGTTTTCCACGAAGCCGGCGGCGTCGCGCGAGGACAGGCGCTCTTTCGTTTGTCCCGAAAACTGCGGGTCCTGCATTTTCAGCGACAGCACGAAGCACAGCCGATCCCAAACGTCCTCGGGCGCGAGCTTCACGCCTCGCGGCAAGAGGTTGCGGATGTCGCAGAACTCGCGCAACGCTTCGGTCAACCCGGTGCGCAGGCCGTTGGCATGCGTGCCGCCCTGGATCGTCGGGATCAGGTTGACGTAACTCTCCTGTGTGAGCTCGCCTTCGGGCAGCCAGGCCAGGGCGAAATCGACCGCGCCGGTCTCGCGCTTGAGCGAGCCCAGGTACAGATCGCTCGGCAGATAGTCGGCGGCGCCCAACATGGATCGCAAGTAATCGCGCAGGCCGTCCTCGAAATGCCATTCCTCTTTTTCGCCACTTGCCTCATCGGTCAGGCGCACGATCAGTCCGGCGCACAACACCGCCTTTGCGCGTAGAACGTGCTTGAGCTTCGGCAGGGAAATCTTTGAAGTATCGAAGTATTTT
>DATIOA010000163.1:0-6501 GCA_035473575.1 Rudaea sp.
GAAAAGGAAATGCAGGTCTTCCTGCGGCGTTTGGAAAAATCTGGCGCCTGAGTCAGTTGCGCTCGTCCGGCGGCCGAATCGAATAGCGTTTGTAGGCCCACTGATATTGTTCTGGCGCAATGCGCACGCAATCCTCGACGCTGCGATTGAGCGCGGCGACGGCGGTGGGCAAATCGTCGTCGGCGATGCCTTGCGGCGCGGGCAGGATATGCATGCGGAAACCAGTGCCTTTGGGCAAGCGTTCGGCAAAGGCGAACAGCACGGCCGCGCCGGTGCGCTGCGCGAGGCGCGAGAGCAGCACCATGGTCAGGGCTTGTGTGCCGAATAACGGCGCGAACTGGCCTTCACCGGCCTTGGGCTGCTGGTCGGGCAGGATGCCGACCACGCCGCCGGCACTCAATCGCTTGAACAACGCGCGCACGCCGGCGGCGCCCTCGGCACGCACCTGTTCGGCGGCCAGCGCGCCACGCGCGCGGATCAGCAAGGGTTCGATTTCGGGCCGGCGCGGTGGGCGGTAGGCGATGGCGATGGGCGTGCGGCTGCACAGCCAAAAATTGAGCAGTTCCCAACAGCCCAGGTGCGGCGCGGCAATGATGAGTCCCTTGCCGGCAGCCAGGGCCGCGTCGAAATGCTCGTTGCCGCGGACTTCGCGGATCAGATCGAGCGCGGCCTGTGGGTCGCCGGACCAGATCTTGCAAAGCTCCAGCGCGCCCTTGCCGGTTTCAATCAGCGCGGGTTTGAGCAATTCGTGACTGTTTTCACCGCCGATTTGCGTTGTTACATGGGACAGGGTTTGCACGGCCTTGCGCCGCAGCGGATTTGGCAGGCGCCACAGCAGCCAGCCCAGCCCGGCGCCGATGCCGTGCAGGGCTCGCAGCGGCAGTCGGCCGGTCAGGCGCAACAGGAAATACAAGGTGGCGACATGCCAGCGCATCAAGACGATGGAATCGGAAAACCGCGATTGTACCGGCAGGCGATGGATCGATGATCGCCCTGATCCAGCGCGTCACCATGGCATCCGTGGACGTGGACGGCGCGACGGTCGGACGCATCGGTCCGGGATTGCTGGCCTTGGTCGCCGTGCGGCCCGGCGATGGCGAGGCACAGGCATTGCGGATGTGCGAACGCCTGCTTGGCTACCGCGCGTTCGCCGATGAGAACGGGAAAATGAACCGTTCCCTGGCCGACACCGGCGGCGGACTGCTGCTGGTGCCGCAGTTCACCCTGGCCGCGGATACCCGGTCGGGCATGCGCCCGAGCTTTGACTCGGCCGCCGCTCCGGAGGAAGGCCGGCGCTGGTTCGAACGTCTCGTCGAAATCGCAAAAAACCTGCATTCCCCTGTGGAAATCGGGCGTTTTGGTGCCCATATGACGGTTAGCCTGGTCAACGACGGCCCGGTCACGTTCTGGCTGGAAACCTGAGGATTTGACACCCCTCCTATACTTTCAAGTCTTGTATTCACGCATACAGCACGCCCCATGGCCATCGAAAATACCAATACTCAGCAGTCCGAAATCAAGACCCTGATCATCAAGGGCAAGGAACAGGGTTACCTGACCTACGCCGAGGTCAACGATCACCTGCCCGACGACATCGTCGATCCGGAGCAGATCGAAGACATCATCGGCATGATCAACGACATGGGCATCGAGGTGCACGAAGTTGCGCCCGATACCGAAACCCTGTTGCCGGAAAACCCGGTTGCCACCGACGACGAAACCGCGACCGAGGAAGCCGTGGCCGTGCTCAGCGCGGTCGACGCCGAAGTCGGCCGCACCACCGATCCCGTGCGCATGTACATGCGCGAGATGGGCACGGTCGAGCTGCTCACGCGCGAAGGCGAAATCGCCATCGCCAAGCGCATCGAGGAAGGCCTCGGCCAGGTGCAGACCGCGCTGGCTACGTTCCCGTGGTCGATCAAGCTGCTGGTCGAGGAATACGACCAGCATCTGGAAGGCAAGAAGCGCCTGTCCGAGGTACTCACCGGCTTCGCCGATATCGAAGTGCCGGGCATGGAAGACGCGATGCTCGTAGCCGAGCCCGCCGCGGCCGAAAACGAAGAAGACGAGAAAGACGAGAAAGGCGAGAAAGAAAACGGCGACACCGAGGAAGCCGGCCCCGGCGAAACCGGGCCGGATCCGGCCGAGGTGACGCGACGCATGGACGAGTTGCGCAGTCTCTACGCCAAGTTCCACAAGGCCGCCGAAAAATACGGCGGCGGCGACAAGAAGACGCAGAAGGCCCGCGAAACGATGGCCGAGGCTTTCCTCAAGCTCAAGCTGCCGTCGATCATGATCGACGCCTTCGTGCGCAAACTGCGCGAGGTGGTGGCGACGATCCGCGGCCATGAGCGCGTGATCATGGACCTCTGCGTCAAGCAGGCGAAGATGCCGCGCAAGGATTTCCTCAAGGCGTTCACCGCCTACGAGGTAAACCTGAAATTCGCCGACGAAGTGATTCGCAAGAAGCAGAAGTGGGCGTCGTCGATCCGCGCGCACAAAGACGACATCGTCGCCGAGCAGGAAAAGCTCATCGCTCTGGAAAAGACTCTGGTCCTGTCGCTCACCGACATCAAGGAAATCAACCGCGCGATGTCGATCGGCGAGGCCAAGGCGCGGCGTGCGAAGAAGGAAATGGTCGAGGCGAACCTGCGTCTGGTCATCTCCATCGCAAAAAAGTATACGAACCGCGGCCTGCAATTCCTCGACCTGATCCAGGAAGGCAACATCGGCCTGATGAAGGCGGTCGACAAATTCGAATACCGCCGCGGCTACAAGTTCAGCACCTACGCGACGTGGTGGATCCGCCAGGCGATCACGCGTTCGATCGCCGATCAGGCGCGCACGATCCGCATTCCCGTGCACATGATCGAGACGATCAACAAGCTCAACCGCATCAGCCGCACCATGCTGCAGGAGATGGGCCGCGAGCCGACGCCGGAGGAGCTCGCCACGAAGATGGAGATGCCAGAGGACAAGATCCGCAAGGTGCTCAAGATCGCCAAGGAACCGATTTCGATGGAGACGCCGATCGGCGACGACGAGGATTCGCACCTGGGCGATTTCATCGAGGACCAGAACGTCGAATCGCCGGTGGAAGCGGCGACCGGCACGGGCCTGACTGAAACCGTGCGCGACGTGCTCGCCGGCCTGACTCCGCGCGAGGCCAAGGTGCTGCGCATGCGCTTTGGCATCGACATGAACACCGACCACACGCTTGAAGAAGTCGGCAAGCAGTTCGATGTCACCCGCGAGCGCATCCGCCAGATCGAGGCCAAGGCGTTGCGCAAGCTGCGCCATCCCTCGCGCAGCGAGCAGTTGCGCAGCTTCCTCGATCTGGAATAACAGAGCCCCTCACCCGTACCCTCTCCCGCTGACGCGGGCGAGGGGGAGTGATTGTCGCGCTGCGCGCGACAGCATGATCTAATTGAAGCGGGGCCTGTAGCACAATGGTTAGTGCAGGAGACTCATAATCTCTTGGTTGCAGGTTCGAGTCCTGCCGGGCCCACCACCCCAAAATAGAAGCGGCCGCTCCTGGGGAAGAGCGGCCGCTGGGGATGCTGCCCGTCTGCTGGGGGACAGAGGGAAAGGCAGCGCCGCCAATCTACTCAGGTATTGTTAATTTCAGCCTAAATCCGGACGGGCTTCGCCAGAATCTGTGATGCGCAGCACGAATCGGCGGGCGCCATCGTCCTCGCTGCGCTCATCCAGCTTCCAGCCCCAGCGCTCGCACACGCGCTGGATCATGCCCAGCCCGAGCACGCGATCGGCGCGTTCCTCGGCGCCGCGATTGCGCGGGACCGGCGTCTGGCCATGCGCGCCGCCATGGCGCAATGCAATGCGAACGCGCGCCGGTGCGACGTCCACCGCCAATTCGCCGCCGTCGGCAAACTGGGTTGCGGCGCGCAGCAGGTTGCCGATCACCACGCCGAGCACGCGCGGTGGCGCCGGTACGACGACGCCGGCGACACCGGTGTGGCGGACTTGCAGGTGCTTTTCGCGCAACATGTCGGCGCGCTCGCCGAGGAGGTGGGTGACGAGCGCGTCCAGATCGGGAGTGTGCCCGGAAAATACTTCGCCTTCCTCGCTGCGCGCCAGTACGAGCAGGGCATCGAGCAAATCGCGCAGTTCGTCGCTGCCGCGCTGCATGCGTTTCAGGCGCGCTTCGTCGGCGGCGCTGGCACCAGCGTCGAGCATGACTTCGATCGCGCCGCGAATCACCGCCAACGGCGTGCGCAACTCGTGGCTGGCATCGGCGGTGAACGCACGCTCGCGGCGCACATAATCGTGCAATTTTTCTTGATAGCGATCGAAGGCCTGCGCCAGCGTGCCGACTTCGTCGGCGGCGAACTCCGGTGCCAGCGGCGTCGCGCCGCGGCGCGGCGGTTCGAGCGTTTCCACGCGCTGCGCGAGGCGCCGCACAGGTGCGATCGCGCGCCCCGCCCAAGCCCAGCCGAGCCACGCCGACAAGCCGGTGCCGAGCAATACCAGCGCGACCAGATCGCGCGCCAAATGGCGTTCGCGTGCGCTCTCCTCGGCGATGTCGAAGACGACGTAGAGCCGGTTTGGACCGACAACGTACACGGCGACATGGACTTCGCCTTGCGCATTGGCGATCTCGTGCAGACCTGGCGCAAGAGCGGCCATTTCCGCTGGCGCAGCGGGTCCGCCGGGCGCACTGCTGTAGACATCGAAATGACGCATCGGCGGATTCGGAATGCGTCCATCCAGCATGAAGCGATCGCGCAGATGATCGCCCTCCACGCGCAGCATCTCGTCGACCAGACGATCCACGTAGGCATCCGAGAAATGCATGGCGACCAGCGCCACGCAGGCGCTGACCACGAGGCCGAGTCCCGCGAACGTGAGCGCGACGCGCGCGCGCAGGCTCAGGCGCCAGCGTGGCGGCGCGATCGGCATGTCACTCATCGGGCGCATCCGCAAGGCGATAGCCGAAGCCATGCACGGTGTGCAGCAGGCGCGTGGCGAATGGCCGATCCAGTGCCGTGCGCAACACCGACAGATGCGTGTGCAGCGTGGCGATGTCGCCGCCGCTCTCGCCCCACAACGCATTCGCGAGTTCGGCGTGGCGCACCAGGTTCGGCGCACGCCGCAGCAAGGTTTCGAGCAAGGTGAATCCCGCATGCGTCAGCGTCAACCGCTGACCGGCGCGTTCGGCTACGTGGTTGACCGGGTCCAGGCTCAGGTCGGCCAGACGCAGGGCTTCACCCTGCTGCTGACGCCCGCGCCGGTGCAGCGCGCGGATGCGCGCTTCGACTTCCTTCATCGCGAAGGGTTTGACCACATAGTCGTCGGCGCCTTCGGCAAATCCGGCGAGCTTGTCGTCGAGCGTGTCGCGTGCAGTCAACATCAGCACCGGCGTGTCGCGCCGCGCGGCGCGCAGCGCGCGGCACAATTCCAGTCCGTCGAGCTTGGGCAGGCCGAGGTCGAGCACGATCACGTCGTAGTCGCCGTCCAGCGCCATGCGCAGGCCGCTGGCGCCGTCGCCGGCGTGATCCATGACGAAACCGCGATGCTCCAGGTAATCCCAGATGTTCGCCGCGATGTCGCGCTGGTCCTCGATCAGCAGGATGCGCATGGCGTCGTCGCGGCGGTTTCGCGCAGCGCGCGGCGATACAGCTCGTGGAAATGCCAGACGCCGCTTTCGCGTTTCGGATTCAGGCGCCCGGCCACGTACGAACCGGAGGCGAGGCGTTTCTGCACGAGTTCGCAGATCGCGATGTCCTCGTGCTGCACCTCGTCGCTGAAGGCCTCGTCCTGGGCGCGATGCGCGGTATCGTTGCGGTCAGAGGGATAGAAATAATCGAAATCCACGCGGCAGCGATCTGGCGCGATTGGCACCACACGGTTGGTCTGCAGGCGGCCGGGCAGGATGTTGAGCATGATGTTCGGCCAGATGAAGTAGTACAGCGCGTCGCCGTTGCCGTACAGCGCATCGGCGCTTTCCAGCGGACTGAACTGCAGCGAATGCCAGGGCGCGAGCGTCGTGGTGTAGCTGCGGTAATCGAGCATCTTGTTCAGCGCCGGATGGATGTGCGGCACATGGTAGCCTTCCAGGTAATTGTCGACGTAGGCCTTCCAGTTGCAGGCGATCTCGTAGCTGGTGTGGCGGTCGAACACGTAGTTCGCCAGCGGATGTGCGCTGATGCGCGCGTCGATGCCGTCGAGAACATCGGCCAATGCCGGCGGCGTTTCCAGCGCGGCGAAGACCAGGCCCTGCCATTGCGCCACATGCGCCTGCGGCAGGCGGATCGCGGCCACGTCGAAATCGCGCGCGCCATCCATTTCCGGAGCGCTTCGCAATTGACCATCGAGGCGGTACGTCCAGCCGTGGTACTTGCAACGCAACGCCTTGGCGCCGCGACCGTCGCACGTCGCCAATGGCCCCGCGCGATGCCGGCAGACGTTGTGCAGGGCGCGCAGCGTGCCATCCTCCCCGCGCACGATCAGCAGCGGTACCCCGGCGATTTCCGTCACGGC
>DATIOA010000164.1:0-20644 GCA_035473575.1 Rudaea sp.
GTCGGCGCGCGGTTCGAGGAAGCGCCGCGCTTTGAGGCCTACGGCACCGTCGTTGTGTTCAAGGATTTGTACGGCAACCGCTGGGATCTGATCGAGCGGCGCGCATGAAGCCCGATTCAATGAGGCCCGATTCAATAAGGCTTGTCCTCGCCAGCGGCAACCCCGGCAAGCTGGGCGAGATGGGTGAAATTCTCGCTGACCTCGACGTCGAACTCGTCGCGCAATCCGAACTGCGCATCGCCGATGCCGAGGAAAGCGGAGCGACCTTCGTCGAGAACGCGATCCTCAAAACGCGTCACGCCGCGCGTGCATCGGGCCTGCCCGCGCTTGGCGACGATTCGGGCATTTGCGTGGACGCACTCGGCGGCGCGCCGGGCTTGCGCTCAGCGCGCTACGCCGGTGCACACGGCGACGCCGCGGCGAACATCGCCAAGCTGCTCGACGCCTTGCGCGACGTGCCGGATGAGCAGCGAACAGCGCATTTTCATTGCACGATCGTGCTGCTGCGCAAACCCGATGATCCCGCGCCGCTGATCGCCGAAGGCCGCTGGCACGGCACGATCCTGCGCGCGCCGCGCGGCGATGGCGGCTTCGGCTACGACCCGGTGTTCTTCGATCCGGCTTTTGGGAAAAGCGCCGCCGAACTCGATGCGGCAACGAAAAACCGCGTCAGCCATCGCGGGCAGGCGCTGGCGAAGCTACGCGAGCTGCTACACGCATGACCGCGATTCCGTTGTCGTTGTATATCCACATCCCCTGGTGCGTACGCAAATGCCCGTACTGCGATTTCAATTCGCACAATGCGCCGCAGTCGTTGCCGCAGGATGAATACGTCACAGCGCTGCTGGCGGACCTCGATCAGGATCTGCCGCTGGCGCTGGGCCGCCCGCTGCAAAGCATCTTCTTCGGCGGCGGTACGCCGAGCCTGTTTTCGTCGGATGCCATCGCACGAATCCTGGATGGCGTCGCGCAACGTCTCGCCTTCGCGCCCAATATCGAAATCACGCTGGAGACGAATCCCGGCACGGTCGAACACGGTCCGTTCGCCGGTTATCGCAACGCGGGCGTCAATCGCATCAGTTTCGGCGTGCAGAGTTTCGACGACGCGGCGCTGAAACGGATCGGCCGCATCCACGACGCGCGGCAGGCCGAGCGCGCGGTGAAATCGGCGCAGGATGCCGGCATCGAAAACCTGAACCTGGACCTGATGTACGCGCTGCCTCGGCAAACCGTAGCCGATGCGCTGACGGACGTGGAAAAAGGGATTTTGCTGCAAACGCCGCATTTGTCGCATTACCAACTCACGCTCGAACCGAATACCGCATTCGCCGCGAATCCGCCGCCGCTGCCGGACGAGGATTCCGTCTGGGACATGCAGGAAACCTGTCAGGAACGGCTCGCCGCCGCCGGATTCGGACAGTACGAGGTATCGGCCTACGCGCGCGCGGGCCGCGAGTGCGCGCACAACCTCAACTACTGGAATTTCGGCGACTACCTCGGCATCGGCGCGGGCGCGCATGGCAAGGCGACGCGTGCCGACGGCGCTGTACACAGGCGTTGGAAAATTCGTGCGCCACGCGGCTACCTCGAACACGCCGCCGCGCAGCGCCGCATCGGCGGCGACGATGCCATCGCCACCGAGCAACTGCCGTTCGAGTTCATGCTCAATGTGCTGCGACTGAACGCCGGATTTTCAATAGACGATTTCATCGCGCGCACCGGCTTGCAAGAAAGTGTCATCGCTGCACGGCTTGGCGATGCCATGTCGCGCGGATGGATCGAACGCAAGGTCGGCCGCATCCGCGCCACGGAACTCGGGCAACGATTCCTCAACGACGTGATCGGATTGTTTTTGCCGGACAAGAAAGCGCCGCACGCTCACGGCGGGCCGCCGCATGCTTGACCGCCTCGTTATTCAGTGCCCTTACTGCGGCGAGAGCTACGAGACCGTGGTGGATGCGTCCGCGGGCTCGCAGAACTACGTTGAGGATTGCGCCGTATGTTGTCGACCCATCGAGATCGCGCTGCGCGTGGGCGACGACGGCGAGCTGACCGGGATTTCCGCGCGCACCGACAACGATTGATCTCTGCTAGACTGCGCCCCGCCGCAGGTGTCTTGCCTTTCACGAGGCGGGATGAAACGGGAAGTCAGTGAAAAACTGACGCTGCCCCCGCAACGGTAAGCAGGTTCGTCCGATCAATGCGCCACTGTGCTTGAAGCATGGGAAGGCGATCTGGATGAGGTACCTGCGAGCCCGGAGACCGGCCTGTGGCACGGGTTCGTCACGACGAATCCATGAGCTCAAGGCGTTGCGGCGGGCAACGGACGGCTGTCCGCGGCTCGCGTAGCTTCGCCACGGCATCCTCCGCTCCAGCGCAATCCTTGCCATCAACCGCGGGTGTGCGTTCGGAGTATACGATGCAGCAAAAATCCATTCTTGCTTTTTCCATTCTTCTGGCCCTGGCCGGCAGCGCGCGCGCGCAGGACGCGGTAACGCAACCGACCATCGAAGTGACCGCCTCGCGCGTCGCCGAAACAGTGGATGCCAGCCTGACCGACGTCAGCGTGATCACGCGCGCCGACATCGACGCGAGCAATGCGCCGGACCTGCTCGAAGTGCTGCGCATGCAATCGGGCGTGGACGTCGCGCGCACCGGCGGCGCGGGCGCGCAGACCAACGTGTTCCTGCGCGGCGGCAATTCCAACCACGTACTGGTGCTGGTCGACGGCGTGCGCGTGGCCTCGGCGAACACCGGCGCATTCGCCTGGGAAAACCTGCCGCTGGACGCGGTGGAGCGCATCGAGATCGTGCGCGGTCCGCGCGCGAGCTACTGGGGTTCGGACGCGATCGGCGGCGTGATCCAGATTTTCACGCGCAAGTTGGCCGGTCCTCACATCGCGGCGAGCTACGGCAGCTATCGCAGCGCCGACGGCAGCGCCGGATTCGGCGCGCGCGACGCGAACGGCGGTTTCAGCGTGCAGGTCGGCGCGCGCCACGTCGGCGGTTTTTCCGCCACGAATCCCGGCATCTGCAACGGCCCGAATGATCCCTACTGCATCTACAACCCGGACGACAACGGCGCGCAGTACCACGGCGGCACGCTCAGCGGCGATTACAAGCTCGGCACGCAGACGCTGTCCGCGAGCCTGTTGCGCAGCGAAGGCACGCAGAGTTTCGACAACGCCGCGAGCGACGGCACCTCGCACACGCTCGACCAGGCCATCGGCCTCGCACTCGAAGGCGAGGTGACGAATGCCTGGCACCAGCGCCTGGCGCTCGGCACGTCGCGCGAGAATATCGACACACCCGCCTTCGCCGCGGCATACCGCTCCACGCGCGAACAGGCGGCGTGGACGAACGACGTGACCTTGTCCGCGTCGCAGCACCTCGTCGCCGGTGTCGACGCTGCGCACGAGCGCGGCGTGAGCATCGACACGTCCGGCTTCGGCGCCCCGTACGAGAAAGCGCGCGACATGGCCGGCGCCTTTGCCGGTTGGCGCGTGTCGGATGGCGTTTTCGACAGTGAGTTGGCCGGACGCTACGACCACAACAGCGCCTTCGGCAGCGCGTTCTCGGGATCCGCCGCGGGCGGGTGGAAACTTTCCGACGCGCTGCGCCTGACCGCGAGTTTCGGCACCGCGTTCCGCGCGCCCGACCTGAACGAGTTATATTCGCCGGGCTACGGCGGCTACTACGCCGGCAATCCGGACCTGCAGCCCGAGCGCTCGCGCACATTCGAAGTCGGCGCGGAATGGACGCCGGATGCGGTCAATCGCCTGGCCGTGCATGCGTTTTCCACGCGCGTGCACGATCTGATCGACTTCTCCGGCGGCAGCACCTACCGGGCCATCAATGTCGATCGCGCCGCGATCGACGGCGTCGAACTGACCCAGGACTGGCGTTCCGGGCCGTGGTCGCTGACAAATAGTGTCACCATGCAGAATCCGCGCGATGCGGATACCGGCGCGCAACTGCTGCGGCGACCGAAGCGAAAACTCTCCAGCCTGCTCGCCCGCGGCTTCGGCAATCGCCTGTCCGCCGGTGTGGAAATCCTCGTCGACAGCTCGCGCCGCGACGTCGGCGGAATCGTCCTGCCCGGGTACGCCCTGGCCAATCTGCGTGCCGATTACCGGCTGGATGGGGCCTGGCGCGTCGGTGCGCGCCTGGAAAACCTGTTCGACCGTTCCTACGAACTGGCCCACGGCTACAACACCCCGGGACGGTCGGCGTATGTCAATGTGACCTGGAGTCCGCGCTAGGCCCCCCATCCGCACGACCGCATATGTCTGGACAAATTTCCATTCCTGCTGCTACCGTGTCGGCATAAAAATCGCATAAGTGCCCGGATAGCCGAAGCATGCGAGGCTATGGTCACTGGGAACGACATGACTACGGGCTCGCGGCGGATGCCGCGAGCGGCGGACGGGGACGAGAGATGATCCAGGCCACCCGCGGAGC
This sequence comes from Rudaea sp., assembly GCA_035473575.1. GTDB lineage: Bacteria > Pseudomonadota > Gammaproteobacteria > Xanthomonadales > Rhodanobacteraceae > Rudaea. Next base: position 4,461 of record DATIOA010000164.1, read on the forward strand.
GGGATTCAAAACCGACGACGACACGCCAAAGGCGCAAGCCCTTGCCAGCCGCAGCGATTGGCCACCGCGGGTACGCCAGTTGATCGAAGGCGTGCTTGGTCTGTGTTCCACCAGCCTGGAACGGGCCGTGGTGGCGGCGTTGGACGACACCGAGTCCCAGTTGTTCAAGCTCGCCGAGCAAAGCCGCAACAACGAATCGCAATACCGCTGCTTCGAAACCCTGCGCGAAATCAAGCGCGGTCGTGCCGATGTCGCGCCGCGCCTGATGCTGGCGGTCGAGGACAAGCTCGCGCGCTTCGACCGCAGTGGCGCCGTGCAAGGCACGAACGCGGCGGCAGGGCCCGGCATGCCCGCGCGCAAGGAACTGGCGCTGGTGGAAACACGCGAGTTGGAAGAATCCCTCGCGCTGCAGGAGTTCATCGCCAAGACCGAAATCCGCCAGGCGCCGGCGCTGTTCCTGCTCGGCCACCGCTTTGCCGTGCTTGCTGGCCTGCCGGCCTTCGATGCGGAGAAGCTCGCGGTCGGTCCGGCCGGACTGGCCGAGGCATTGCAACACGCCTGCGCCTGCCTGGACATCAACGCCGAGCATCGCGTGCTGCTGTTCCATGCCTTCGACCGCTCCAGCCAGACCGCCATTGGCGATCTTTACGCGGCGATCAATCACTACTTCGTCGACCGGCGCATCCTGCCGCACCTGCAGGCCTCGGTGACCTCCCCGCGCGGCAAGAATGCCGGTGCGAACAACGGCGCCGACGCGCCTGAAGAAGCTGCACCGCCGGAAACGCCGACCAATGCGCCGGCGGCCGGGCCGGGTTCCGCGCCACGGCGGCCCGGCGCCGCTCCCGCTCCCATGCCGGCAGCGCACGGCCACATGCCGCCACCGGGAATCTTCACGCCGCCGGGGGCCTATCCGCCACCGGGCATGGGCATGCGCAATGTTGCGCCGGACGACCGCGATGCGGAATTGTTCACCACGCTGCGCGAATTGCTGGCTGGCCGGCGCAGCGCGCTCGGCGTCGGCGACAGCGCGCCCGCGAATGGCTACATGCCGAGCGGTGACGATCTGCAATCGGTGCTGAGCACCCTGCAGGCCAAGCCGATTTCGCCGATGATGCTCGGCGGCAAACTCATGCAGCGCTCGGTCGGGCACCTGAAACAGGATCTGCTTTCGCAACTGCGCCAGCACGCGCCGGACGGCAAGGCGCCGTATCTCGGCGCCGAGGATTCGGACACCATCGACCTGGTCGGCATGCTGTTCGACTACCTGACCAAGAACGTGCGCCCGGACGGCAGCACGCAGGCGCTGATGACGAAATTGCAGGTGCCGCTGTTGCGCGTGGCCCTGCGCGACAAAAACTTCTTCACCCGGCGCGCGCATCCGGCGCGGCAACTGCTCAATGCGATCGCCGAAACCGGCACGCATTGGCTGGACGACAGCGAGGGCCCGGCCGACCGCGCCCTGGTCGACAAGATGCAAGTGGTGGTGGACAAGGTCAGCCAGGAATTCGATGGCAATCTCGGCCTGATCGAGAACATGCTCACCGACCTTTCGCAGCACATGCACACGCTGGCGCGCAAGGCGGAAGTGACTGAACGCCGCCACGTCGACGCCGCCAAGGGCCGCGAAAAACTCGCCACCGCGCGCGAACAGGCGCGAGCCGCCATCGCCCAACGCATCGCCAAGGCCAAACCCAACAAGCTGGTGCGCACCCTGCTTGAGCAGGCCTGGACGGACGTGCTCGCGCTCACCCTGTTGCGCCAGGGCGAGAACAGCGAAACCTACGCCAAGCGCCTGAACGTGGCCGATCAACTGATCGCCGCCACCGGCTCGCGCGGCGAAACCAGGCCGCCGCCGGAATTGCGCGGCGAGATCGAAACCGCGCTGGATCAGGTCGGCTACCACAAGGACGACGTGCAGGCGGTGGTCAAGCGATTGTTCACGCCGGGCGAGGCCGAAGCCGGTGAAGAGGCCGTCACCAACACCGAAATCGCGATCAAACTCAAGAGCAAAGCGCGCCTGGGCGAGGACAGTACCGCACCTGCGGCCACCACGGCAGCCGCAGCCCCGAAGCCCAAAAAGGGATTCCCCCCGGACAGTGCCGAAGCGCGCGCGCTGGAGCGCCTGAAGACGTTGCCGTTCGGCACCTGGTTCGAATTCCGCACCAACCAACAGGGCGACAAGGTGCGGCGCAAGCTGGCCTGGTTTTCCACGCTCACCGGCCACTGCCTGTTCGTCAACCAGCGCGGCGTGCGCGTGGACGAAAAGAATCTCGAACAGCTCGCGCGCGACCTCGTCGGCGGGCAGGCATGGATCGTGGAGCCCGAGACCGAAACCCTGGTCGACCGCGCCTGGAAGGCGATCATGTCCTCGCTCAAGCAGCTGATCGGACGCGATCCCGAGCCCGTGCCGGCACCCGCATGAGACCCGCGCAGCAGGCATCCGCCATGTCCGAACATCGTCGCAACACACGCAAACGCGCCCATCACGCCATCGCCGTCAACGACGCGATCGGCGGTCACCAGTTGGGCTATGTCGGCAATCTCTCGATCGACGGCATGCTGCTCATCAGCGGCCGCCAGATGCCGGAAAACGCGCTGTTCCAGGTCAACTTCGAACTGCCGAACGGTGCCACCGCAAAAAGCCACGCGCTCGAAATCGGCCTGCACGAACAATGGAGCGAGACCGCCAACGTTCCCGGCCAGTTCTGGACCGGCTTCCGCATCATCGATATCGGGCCGGAGGATTACAACATCCTGTTCGATTGGGTGAATTCGCCCGGTGGGCAATTTGATTAAACGCCGCTGAAACTTCATCTGCGGCACAATAGGCGCATCGCCTTCATCGGTGCGCCGCCATGTCCGACCTGTTGGCCAAACTCTACCCCGATCATCTGCGCACATTGCAAGCGCGCAGCGATGCGGCACTGGCGCGCGGCGGGTTCGATCATCTCGTCGTCGCGGCGGGCGTGCCGCGCATCGAGTTCCTCGACGACCGGCCCGCGCCGTACGTCGCCAATCCGCATTTCAAGCACTGGCTGCCGGTGACGAAGGCGCCCGGTTCGTGGCTCGTGCATTCGCCCGGCGCAAAACCGAAACTGATTTACCTGCAACCGCGCGACTACTGGCACGTGGTGCCGGAAGCGCCGGCCGGTTACTGGGTCGAGCACTTCGACATCGTCATCGTGTACGAGGCACGCGACGTGCTCGCGCATCTGCCCAAGGCGCTGGCGCGCTGCGCGATCATCGGCGCGGACATCGCCGCGCTCGGCGATGCGAAACCGAACAATCCCGACAGCGTGCTCAACCACCTGCACTGGCACCGCAGCTACAAGACCGACTACGAGCTGGCCATGCTGCGCGTGGCGAGCAAGCTCGGCGTGCGCGCACACCGCGCCGCGGAAACCGCGTTCCGTGCGGGAAAATCGGAGTACGACATCAACACCGCGTATCTCAACGCCGTGCACGAAACCGAAAACGAGCTGCCCTACGGCAACATCATCGCGCTCAACCAGCACGCGGCGACGTTGCACTACATGGATCTCAACCGCGCGCCGCCAGCGCACGCCGAGTCGTTCCTGATCGACGCCGGGGCGAGCTTCCACGGCTACGGCTCCGACATCACGCGCACCCATGCCGCGCCGCATGCGGGCGAGTTCCAGGCGCTGATCGATGCCGTCGATACGGCGCAGCGCGGCTTCGTCGCCAAGGTGCGCAAGGGACAGAACTACGCCGACCTGCACATCCACGCACACCACGTGCTGGCCGGCATCCTGCGCGAGCAGGGCTTCATCCGCTTGAGTGCGGAAAGCGCGGTGGAAACCGGCGTCTCGTCGACGTTCTTCCCACACGGCCTCGGCCACATGCTCGGCCTGCAGGTGCACGACGTTGCCGGCTTCCAGAAGGACGAGAACGGCGGCACGATCGCGCGCCCGCCCGGGCATCCGTACTTGCGCTTCACGCGCACGCTGGAACCGCGCATGGTTACGACGATCGAACCCGGTCTCTACTTCATCGACTTGTTGCTCGCAGAACTGAAAAACAAACCGCAGGCCAGCGACGTGAACTGGGACAAGGTCGATGCCTTCCGCCGCTATGGCGGCATCCGCATCGAAGACGACGTCGTGTGCACCGACGGCGAGCCCGAGAACCTCACGCGCGATGCATTCGCGGCGGCCGCCTGATTCCCGCCCATCCGGCACCGCAAATTCCCGTTTTGCCGCCGCTTCGACGGGGCCGGCATGCGATAATTGTGAACCCTCCATGAGCCGGGCTCCCGGCTCGCTGTGTGTGCCTGCGAAAATGCATCCGATCTTGCGCTTCACCATTGCCTACGCTGTCTCGCTCGGCCTCGCCGGATTTGCGTGCGCCACGCCAGCGGACTCAACCGTTTCGGCGCAGGCCACGGTGGTGTCCGCCGATGTTGCGGCCGCGGCGACTTCAGCCGTTTTGAATCCGGGAACACGGCAGGAATCCTCGCCCGGGCAACCCAGGCACGCGGCGCACCACAAACCGCCCGCACGCGATCCCAAGGCCGCACGCATTGTCGATGTCGAAGGCGTCGGCGCGGTGACCGTTTACGCGCCGCAAGGTACGCCCAAGGGCTTGGCCCTGTTCGCCTCCGGCGACGGCGGCTGGAATCTGGGCGTCTGGGACATGGCACAGACGGCGGCGAGCCTGGGTTACTGGGTGGCGGGATTCAGCACCCCGGCGTTGCTCAAGTCGCTGGATTCCGGCGCGGGCACGTGCAGCGATGCTGCCGCCGCGGTGGAAAAGATCGGCAACGAAGTGAAGTCGCAGATGAGCCTGCCGCAGGATTACCGGCCGTTGCTGATCGGTTACTCGTCCGGCGCCACGGTCGCCTACGCCGCGCTGGCGCAAGCCGGGGACACACGCTTTTCGGGTGCGATGACGCTCGGTTTCTGCCCCGACCTCATCTACCACAAGCCGTTCTGCGAGGATGCCGGCCTGACTGCGGACAAGCAGCACAAGCCGCCGTATGGCTTTGTGTTCAACACGGTGCCGCGCGTGCCAGCACCGTGGATCGTGCTGCAAGGCGACATCGACAAGGTCTGCAGCCCGCCGGCGACGGTAAGCTTTGTGGAGAAAGTAAAAAATGGAAAAGTGGTCAGCCTGCCGCACGTCGGCCATGGCTACGGCGTGCCGCGCAACTGGATGCCGCAGTACCGCGCCGGCCTGATCGAACTCCTGCGCGACGCCGCGCCGGAACCGCGCGTGGCCGAGCGCAACCGCTGAGGCCCAGCCACGCCCGATGAGCGAGGAATCCGCCGCCGCGTCCAGCGTCATCGCCCGCCTGCGCTGGATCGTGCCGGTCGCTTTCCTGGCGCTCACCGCCTGGCTGCTGTGGCGCGAGGCCGGCACGTTTCCGCTCGAAGACATCCAGCACACCCTGATCGACGTGCCGACCCTGCCCGCGCTCGGCGTCGCCGCGCTCGCGCTCGTCGGCGTCGCCTTTACCGGCAGCGTGGACTGGCTGATCGCGCGCTGGCTGAAACTCGGCCTGCACGCGCGCGATTGCTTCCGCCTCGCCTTCGTCGCCAACTCCATGGCGAACACGCTCAATCTTTCCGGCGCAATGGGCGCGAGCGTGCGCCTGATGGGCTTGAGCGGATTGAAAGTGCCGTTGTCGCGTGCGGCGGCGCTCATTGGCATGCAGGCGCTGTCGCTGCTGTCGGGCCTGTCCCTGCTCGTCATCGCCACGCTGGCGACGAGTTCCTTGCCGCTGACCAGCGGCAGCGCACAGCGCTGGATCGCCGCGGCCGTACTGATCGCAGCGGCGTTGTACCTGCCGTTGTACTTCTTCCTCACCACCCGTCGCGCGCTGATGCGCTGGCTGCCATCCGACGTCGGCATCCCGCCGTTGCGCCTGAAGATCGAGCTCACGCTGGTCTCGCTGATCGACTGGCTGCTCGCCGCGGCCACGCTGTACGCCTGCATCTACCTGTCTGGCGAACACGTCAAGCCGGGCCTGTTGCTCGGCGCTTTTGCTGGCGCCGGTGTACTCGGCCTGGTCAGCCAGGTGCCCGGCGGACTTGGCGTGTTCGACGGCCTGATCCTGCTCGCGTTGACCGAAGCCGGCTACGACAAGGCCGCCGTGGTGTCGGGGTTGATGTTGTTCCGCATCGCCTATTACCTGCTGCCGATGCTCATTGCGCTGTATCTGGGTTCGGAAATGCTGACGGCGCGCCTGCCGCTGTTGGCGCGACTGCGCACGCGCCTCGCCGGACACCCGCTGTTCGGCCTGCTCGGCCTGCCGGCCACCCTGCTCGCGGATTTCGGCACGCGCCTGCTCGCCATCCTCACCTTCGGCGCCGGCGCGATGCAGTTGGCCTCGGCGGCGATTCCGTCGGTGAGCGAACAGATCGAAACCGTTCGCGCGCACCTGCCGATCCTTGCGGTGGAAGGCTCGAACTGGTTTTCGATCGTGTCCGGCGTCCTGTTGCTGGGACTCGCGCGGGGTATCGACGGCCGCCTGCGCATCGCCTATCGCGTGGCGATGTGGCTGCTGCTGATCAGCGCGGCGCTGGCCGTGACCAAGGGCCTGCATTTCGGCGAAGCGTTGTTCCTGCTCGCGGTCGCCGCGCTGCTGCGCGCGCGCAAACGCGTGTTCTCGCGCCGCGCGATGACGTTGACCTCGGCGCGCACCTTCGGCTGGTTCGCGGGCCTGCTGATCTGCGTAATGGTGTTCTTCGCGATCGGCGTGGCGCAGGTGCTCGGCGACGATTCCTTCGACCTGTTCTACGTCGGCTTCGGCGAACACACCTCGCGCATCGGCCGCGGCCTGGCCGCCGCCCTGCTCGGACTCGTCGTCTATCTCATCTGGCAGGCCTTCGCGGTCAAGCGCCCGCAACTCACCCTGCCCGACCGCGCCGAACTGACACGCGCGCGCGACTTGTACAACGCGCATGGCGGCGGCGAATTCGCGCACCTGACCTTCATGGCCGACAAGCACCTGTTCTGGGCCGCCGACCAACAGGCCGTGATCGCCTACGGCAGCGTGCGCGATCGCCTCGTCGCGCTCGGCTCACCCTGCGGCGCGGATACCGCGATCGACCGTGCGATCCTCGACTTCCGCCACTTCGCCGACGCGCAGGATCGCGTGCCGGTGTTCTACGAAGTGCTGGAGCCGGACCTGTCGCGCTATCACGACCACGGCTTCGATCTGTTCAAGCTCGGTGAACTCGCGTTGGTGCGGCTGGAAGAATTTTCCCTCACCGGCAAGCGCTGGGAAGACCTGCGCCAGGCCACGAACCGCGCGCAGAAGGAAAAGTTGACTTTCACCCTCGTGCAGCCGCCGTTCGACACGGCCTTGCTCACGGACCTTGAACGCGTTTCCGACGCCTGGCTCGCGGACAAGGGTGGCGATGAAAAGGGTTTCTCGCTGGGCCGTTTCGATCCGGCGTATTTCGCCTGGAGTCCGCTCGGACTCGTGCACCGCGACGGCGAACTGATCGCCTTCGCCAACGTGCTGCCACCCTACGGTCCTGGCGGACACGCCAGCGTCGACCTCATGCGCCACGTCGCCGACGCGCCGCGCAGCACGATGGATTTCCTGTTCGCGAACGTCATGCAGTGGGCGCAAAGCCAAGGCTACGAACTGTTCAGCCTCGGCATGGCGCCACTCTCGCGCGTCGGCGACAACCCCTACGCACGCATCAACGAACGCCTCGCCGCTCTCGCCTTCACCTACGGCAACCGCTTCTACAATTATCAGGGCGTGCGCAAGTACAAGGACAAGTTCAAGCCCGAATGGGTCGGCTCCTACCTCGCCTACCCGCGCGGTCTGTGGGTGCCGGGCCTGCTCATCGACATCGCCGCGCTGGTGTCGGGCGGCTATCGGCGATTGCTGATCGGCTAGTCAATCCTTGCGCGCCGGCAGTGCGCCGACGATCGCCGCGCCGAGTTTGTCGTAGTCGCCGTTGTAATGGTGCGCGCCGGGTAACACGAGTTCGCGCACGTTGGGCTTGCCAACGATCTGCTTGCAGAAGCTGTCGTCCTCGTCGGCGCCGTGCACGCAGATCACCGACACCCGGGTCTTGGCGATTTCCGGCGCGATCGGAATGGCGCCCTTGTGCGCGGTTGAGCCGAACCAGTCGCCGACGTGAATCTCGAACACGGCCGTATCGTCGGGCGAGATCAGCACTTGCGCGGCGATGCGCTTTTGCGCCGATTCCGGCAAGCGGTTGATCAGCACGGGCGATAGACCTGCGCCAAAGGAATAGCCGAGCACGACGAAATCCGCGAGCGGATGCTGCACGCCGTAGTGGCCGATGATGCGGGTGAGCGCGTTGGCGGCATCATCCGGCGTGTGCGTTTCCCAGAAATACTTCAGCGTGTTGAGCGCGACGACCTCGATGCCGCGTTGCGCGAGCTGGTTGGCGACGGCGACATCCAGGCCCGCCCAGCCGCCATCGCCGGTGAGGATGATGGCGATGCGCTGCGCGAACGCGCCCTGCGCAGGCACCGATTCCAGCGGCAGGTCGGCGATGTCCTGCGGCAGCGGCGGTGCGGCACGCGCGGGTGCGGTCAGCCAGTCGATGGCCGCAGCCAGCGCCTTGCCGGGATCGGCGTCGTTCGCGCGCGTCTCGGTCAACCATTGTTTCGCCAACGCCGGCGCTCGATTGAAAATTCCTGCATGCCGCGCGCCGGGCGCGAACGGCTGCGGCAACCAGGGATTCGGCAAGGCCTTCACCGGCACGACGCGGAAACCGCCCTTTCCATCCGGCGCAGTCATCGGCCCCGCATCGCCCCTGCACACCGGCTTGGGCAGGCGGAAATCCGCGTCCCAGCCCAACGTGACGAGACCGGCGTACGTTCCCTGCGGCGCCTGCGCGTCGAGCGCGTACGCAAACGTGGCGCCCGCGCCATCGCCGACCAGGAGTGGATAAATATACTTGTCCAGTTTCCGGTCGCGCTGGATCCAGTGGATCATCTCCTCGAAGTGCCCGGCCGGGAATGAGCACTTGTCGTTGATCGATTCCATCTGCGCGAGATACGCGGGCAGGTCGATGCCGAGCACAAAGGCGCCGGCATCCGCTTGCGCCGTCGCCAGTGCCTCGGCGCGTGAGTTCCAGCCTGAAGAATCCGAGAGCAACACAATCGCGCGTTTCGGCTCGCCGGCGGGAGCTGCCACATGCACGTTGCCGAACAAGCCGAAATGCACGGGCACGGTCGCCGCGTGCGCTACGACGCAAGGCAAGAACAGCAAAAACGCGAGGCACATCCTGCGCATGAACGCTTCCGCTATTTGCGTGCCGCCGCCATCAACGCTTCGATTTCATCCGGATCGTTCGGCACGGCCGTGGTGATGACTTCCGGATCGCCGCGGGTCACGACCACGTCATCCTCGATGCGGATGCCGATGCCGCGCCACTTGGCGGCGACGCCTTTCGCATCGGGCGCGATGTAGAGGCCGGGCTCGACGGTGACCACCATGCCCGGTTCGAGTTCACGGAATTCGCCATCGACGCGATAGTCGCCGACATCGTGCACATCCAGCCCGAGCCAGTGCCCGGTCTTGTGCATGTAGAACTTGCGGTAGGCCTGCTCGCGGACATTTTTCGCGACACTGCCCTTGAGCAGGCCAAGCTTGATCAGGCCGGCCGTGAGCGTGCGCACGGCGGCCTCGTGATACGCGCCGAACGCCTTGCCGGGACGTACCTCGTCGATGGCCGCGCGCTGTGCCGCGAGCACCACGTCGTATAGCGCGCGTTGCTCGGGCGAGAACTTGCCGTTCACCGGAAACGTGCGCGTGATGTCCGAGGCGTAGCACTCGTACTCGGCACCGGCGTCGATCAGCAGCAAATCACCGTCCTTCAACGGCGCGTTATTGGCGCGGTAATGCAACACGCAACCGTTTGCGCCGCCGCCGACGATGGGCTCGTAGCTCGGCACCGCTCCGCGGCGACGGAATTCGTGCAGCAGCTCGGCTTCGATCTCGTGTTCGTTCATGCCCGGGCGCGCCGTGCGCATTGCGCGCAGGTGCGCGCCCGAAGCAATTTGCGCAGCCTTGCGCATGACCCGCAACTCGTCGCGGGTCTTGTACAGGCGCAGATCGTGCAGGATGTGTCCCAGCGCGACGAATTCATGCGGTGCACGCGCGCCCTGCTTGACGCGGGCGCGCACGCGGTTGACCCAGCCGATCAGCTGCACGTCGAAATCGGCATCGCGACCGAAGTGATAGTAGACGCGCGAGCGGCCTTCGAGCATGCCGGGCAGGATGTCGTCGATGTCGGCGATCGGAAACGCGTCGTCCATGGCGTAGTCGCGCACCGCGCCTTCCTGGCCCACACGCACGCCATCCCAGGCTTCGCGTTCCGGATCGCGCTCGCGGCAGAACAGGATTGCCTCGCCGCGATCTCGACCAGGAATGGTGCGGCCGGGGATCAGCGCCAGCACGGCCTCGGGTTCGGCAAAGCCGGTCAGGTAGTGGAAATCGCTGTCCTGCCGGTACGGATAGTGGCTGTCGTTGTTGCGCAGGCGCTCAGGCGCGGCGGGTATGATGCAGATGCCGTCGCTGCCGACGATGCGCATGAGTTGTTTGCGGCGTCGGGCGAATTCCTTGCGGTCGATCATTGGGGTTTCAATGCGCGGTGACGAGTCATTCTAGCAGGCCGGACCCCATGCCGACCGGCGGTTGCCTACGCATCGCCACGACCCTATCATCCAGCTGTCCTGGTCCAGACAAATTCAGATATGCCGTTTCCGAGGGGATGCGGGGTCATCGGCAGGTGGCTGGCACTGCTGGTCGCATTGCTGGCCGCGGCCGCGGGCGCGCATGCCAGCGAGCGGCGTTACTTCTTCGACGACCTCGGCAGCGAGCGCGGCCTGGCCTCGCACACGGTTACCGCCCTGTTCCAGGACAGTACCGGCTACATGTGGATAGGCACGCAAGCTGGCCTCAACCGCTACGACGGTTACGAATACCGATCGTTCCAGCACCAGGCGCACGACTCCGATTCATTGCCGGAAAGTTTTGTCACGGCAATCGCCCAGGATGCGCAAGGCCGACTCTGGGTCGGCGGAATGAGCCAGGGCCTGGCGGCCCTGGATCCAGCCAGCGGCAAGGTCGTGGCACACGCGCGTATCGGCGAACAGCAGGCGCGGCCGCGCGACACGATCAGCGCATTGCTGTTCGTTCCGGCGCGCGGCCTGTGGATCGGTACAGCCGCCGGCATCGAATTGATGGATCCGGCCGATGGCAAGCGCCGCGAACTCTACCGTTTTTCGGTCGGCAGCAATTCCCCGCGGGTCTTCCAGTTCCAGCTTGCCGGTGATGGCGCTGTATGGGCGGCTACCTCGTCGGGTCTTTTGCGCTTCGCCGCAAAATCCGATGTCGCACAGCCGGTCGCCTCCGGCGCGCTGCCGCTGGCCTTGTGCGCGCTGGTCGGGAATGATGGCGTGGTTTTCGTCGGCGGCACCGACGGCCTGTTCCGGGTCGATGTCGACGCCAATTCGGTGCAACGCCTGTGGCCGAGCACGATCCCGGCTCCGGGCATGGCCCAGGTGCGCACCATGGTTCGCGACCAGCGCGGCCGCTTGTGGCTGTCGACGTTCGGCGCGGGCCTGACGATCTACGATCCAGCTGATGGCAGGACCGAGTCCCTGCGCAGCGACGGTCGCATGACGGGCACGCTGCCCGACGACTACGTGACGACCTTGCTGATCGACCGTTCCGGACTGCTGTGGGCCGGCGGCAGCATCGGCGGCGTGGCGACCGCGCAGCCGGCCGGCGCCGCTTTCAGTTACGCCATGGACCCCGCACCCGGCCGCGGCCAGATGGGCAACAGCATTCGCTCCGTGCTCGAGGACAACCAGGGCCGACTGTGGCTGGGCACCGACGGCGACGGGCTGAAACGCTACGATCCGGCGCGCGATACCTTCGAGTATTTCGACGGCCTCTTCGGCAATGCGTCCGCGACGGCGCGCGACGATCTGTTTCCGGGCGTTTACGTGTTCGCCCTGGCGCACGCCGGCGGGGACGCCCTGTGGGTTGGCACCAATCACGGTGCATTCCATTTCGATCCGGCCAAGCGCCAGGCCACGCCGATGGCTGTCGATACCGAACACGGCAACGGCTTGCCGGGACTGGCCGTGCGTTCGGTATTGGCTGCGCACGACGGCAGCGTGTGGTTCGGCACAGTCGGCCAGGGCCTCGCGCATTGGTTCCCCGCGACAGCGGACCAGCCCGCGCACTGGCAGCAGTTCCGCCACCGCGCCAGCGAAGCCGACAGCCTCGCGAGCGATACCGTCATCAGCTTGTTGCAGGACAGCGGAGGCCGCGTCTGGATCGGCACCACCGACGGCCTCAGCGGCTTCGATCCGGAAAGAGGCAGCGTGCGCACGTTCCGGCACGATCCGTCCAATCCGGATTCGCTGTCCGACAATCTCATACGCAGCCTGCTGCAGAGCGGCGATGGCACTTTGTGGATTGGCACGCAGAGCGGTCTGGACCGCGTCGACCTGCCCGATGCGGAATCGCTGCACTTCACCCATTATTCGAAAATCAGTGGCCTGCCAAGCGCGACCATCTACGGACTGCTCGAAGACGCCCGTCACAATGTCTGGCTGAGCACCAATCGCGGCATCGCCACGTTCAACCGCGCGCTCGGCGCGTTTCAGGCCTTTTCCCTGCGCGACGGATTGCAAGGCTTCGAATTCAACAGCGGCGCGGCGTACGCTCGCGCCAACGGCGAGCTCGTATTCGGCGGATTGCACGGCATCAACCGCTTCCATCCGGACGCCATCGGCCACGACGCCTACCCACCGCCCGCGGCGATCACCGCCGTGCGCATCGGCGACGCCAAGGTCGATGTGCCGGTATCGGCATCTGGCCTGCACATGCGTCAGGGCGATCGCGTGGTTCGCTTTGAATTCTCGGCGCTCGATTACGCCGCGCCGCTGCGCAACCATTTCGTCTACCGGCTTGACGGTTTCGATCCGGAATGGATTGACGCCGGCACGCGCCACGAAGCGGTCTATACGAACCTCGCCGCCGGCGATTACACGTTCCAGGTGCGCGCCGCGAATGCCGACGGCGTCTGGAACCAGACTCCCGCCAGCCTGAACCTGTGGGTGACGCCGCCGTGGTGGGCAACGACGGCGATGAAAACCACCTATCTGGCGCTTGTCACCATTGCCTTGCTCGGATTGTGGTTCGTCTACCGTCTGCGCCATCGGCGCGAGGCGCGGCATGCGCGCGAATTGCGCGAACGCGAAGATCGCCTGCGCCTGGCGCTGTGGGGGTCCGGAGACGAGTTCTGGGACTGGGACGTCCACCGTGGCCACTTGTACCGTATCGGCGCCGACCAATTGATCGGCGGCCAGCACGAGGAATCCCTGCCGCAAGACACCTGGAAGAACCAGGCCGTGCATCCGGACGACGTGGCGCAGGTGGAAAAGCGCGCCTACGACCATCTGGCCGGACGCACCGACCACTTCGAATCCGAACACCGCATCCGCAATGCGCAGGGCGACTGGACCTGGGTGTTGTCGCGCGGCAAAGTGGTCGACCGCGACAACAACGGCCGCGCGCTGCGCATCTGCGGCACCGCGCACAACATTACCGAGGCGCGCAGGGCCGATCGCGAGCGGCGCATCGCCGGCGAGGTGATCGACAGCATGAACGAGGCGGTTTCAGTGACCGACCTTGATTTCCACTTCGTCTCGGTCAATCGTGCATTCATGCGCATGACCGGCTACAGCGAGGCCGAGTGCATCGGCCAGCCCGCGCAGATCCTCAACAGCGCCAAATACTCGCCCGATGTGTTCCGCACGATGCGCGAGGAATTCGCGCGCAACGGCCACTGGCGCGGCGAGCTGTGGCAGCGCCGCCGCGACGGCGAGGATTTCCTGGCCTGGCTCGAAGTAAGCCAGGTCCGCGACGAGGCCGGGCAGATAACCAATTACGTCGGCGTGATGAATGACATCACCGACCGCAAACGCGCCGAACAGGAACTGCGTTACCTGGCCAACTACGACACCCTGACCGGACTGCCGAACCGCACGCTGTTGGGCGAGCGTCTCGCGCATGCCGTGATCCGCGCGCGGCGCACTTCGCGCAAGGTCGCCGTGCTGTTCCTGGATCTGGACCGCTTCAAGCACGTAAACGATTCGATGGGTCACGCCGCCGGCGACCGCGTGCTCAAGGCCGTCGGCGAACGCCTGTGCGAGAAGGTTCGCGAATCGGCCACGGTCGCGCGCCTGGGTGGCGATGAGTTCACGGTCGTGCTCGAAGACGTGCAACACGTCGACCAGGTGCAGCGCGTCGCCAGCGATTTGCTCGATGTCTTCACCACGCCACTGACGCTGGACAGCGGCCAGGAAGTCATCATCTCTCCCTCAATCGGCATCAGCCTGTATCCGGATCACGCGCAGGTACCGACGGACCTGCTCAAGTTCGCGGACACCGCGATGTACCAGGCCAAGGAACAAGGCCGCAACATGTACCAGGTGTACACGCCGGAAATGGACGCGATCACGCGCCAGCGCGCGAACATGCTGGCCGGTTTACGCTTGGCGCTGGAGCGCGGGGAACTAAGCCTGGTCTACCAGCCGATGCTCGCCCTCGACGAAGGCCGCATCACCGGCGTCGAAGCGCTGGCGCGCTGGAACAGTGCCGAATTCGGCTCGGTTCCACCGAGCGTATTCATCCCGCTGGCCGAAGAGGCGGGTCTGATCGAGCGCATCGGCGAATTCGTCCTGCACCGCGCTTGCGTGCAGCTACGCCATTGGCAGGACAACGGCCTGTCGGGCATCACCATGTCGGTCAATATTTCTGCGTTGCAGCTGCTGCGCGATGAGTTGACCCAGCGCCTGTGCGAAATCCTGGCCGAGGCACAGATCGAACCGCAGCACCTGGAACTGGAGTTGACCGAAAGCGTGCTGATGGCCAATCCCGAACGCGCCATCCACACGCTCGATCGCCTGCACGCGGTCGGCGTGGCCATTGCGATCGACGATTTCGGCACCGGCTATTCCTCGCTAAGTTACCTCAAGCGCCTGCCCATCGACCGCCTCAAGATCGACCGCAGTTTCGTCGGCGACATCACCACCGACCCGGACGACGAGGCGATCACCAAGACCATCATCACGATGGCGCACTCGCTGGGCTTGGATGTGGTCGCCGAAGGCGTGGAAACGCTGGAGCAGCTCGAATACCTGCACGAGCAAGGCTGCGACGAAATCCAGGGGCACTGGCTGTCGATACCGCTGGACGCAGCCTCATGCTTTACTTTCATCCGTGAATTCGAGCGCAGCCGGCCGCCGGCGCGGTCGCGGCTGACGGTGCGTTGACCGTGCGCGCGCGCCCGCCTATAGTCCCGCCATGTCCAATGCCAATCCCGCCCTGAACGAACTGCACGAGGTCAGCGGACGCATCGACCGCCTGCTCGAATTGTGCCGCCGCCTGGCCGAGGAAAACCGCAGCCTGCGCCAAAGTCAGGATCAGCTCGCCTCGGAGCGTTCGAACCTGCTCGCGAAAAACGAACAGGCGCGCACGCGCGTCGAAGCGATGATCGCTCGCTTGCGCTCCCTGGAGAACGGCGCATGAGTGGCGAGGGGCCGATCGCGGTCAGCATCCTGGATCGGGAATTCCTCATCGGCTGCACGGCGGAGGAGCGTCCCGGCCTGATCGCGGCGGCGGGCTACCTCGACGGCAAGATGCGCGAAATCCGCGAGCATGCCCGTTCCGCCGGTGTTGATCGCATCGCCGTGATGGCTGCGCTGAACATCGCGCACGAGTTGATTCAGCTGCGCCAGCATCGCGACACCCACGACGGCACCTTGGCACAACATCTGCAAATGCTGCGCGCCAAGCTTGATGGTGTGCTCGCAACCTCGGTAAAATGACCGCGCGTCCCCTGCGGTGTGCGATAGCGCATCCAACCATATTGCCTTGTTCCTATATACGACCCCGGGGTGGCAGTGTTCGAGTCCGTGTGCATGTCCGCCATGAGCGGAAAGCCTGACGACCGGCGAGCCATCCCACCTGATCCTAGGGATCAAGGTCGTTCGGTGTGCAACGGCATCGCGGAGGGCGCACTTTTTTTTCCACGCGCTCGCTGCGCGTGAATCGCGAACCCGACCCTGCCCCATTGCGTGAACGCCTGCGCGGGCAACGTGCGCGATTGTCTGCCAGCGAGCGCATCGCCGCTGCCACCGCGCTG
>DATIOA010000165.1:0-6362 GCA_035473575.1 Rudaea sp.
CGCATTGAGAACGTCCAGGCCGGATATGCCCGGCATGCGCATGTCGAGCAGCACCACGTCGTGCTTGACCATGGGAATCTGCTCAACTGCCTGCGTGCCGCCGGCAGCCTCGGCGACGACGGAAATTTCGTCGGACAGTTCCAGCAGCGAGCGTATGCCCTGCCGCACCAGGGTCTGGTCGTCCACCAGGCAAACGGAAATCGTCATCGCGCAGACTCCAGAGGCAGCCACGCATCCAGGGCGAAGCCGGAATTGCGTGCGGTGGTGATGTTCAGGCGCCCGCCGATTTGCGCGAGGCGTTCGCGCATGCCGGTCAGACCGTTGCCATCATGCAGCTCGCCCGCGCCGCGGCCGTCGTCGCGCGCGTGGATGGCCAGTTCCGTGCCGTTGCACTCGAAGCTCAGCCACAGATTGCGCGCGTTCGCGTGACGCAAGGCACTGGTGATGATCTCCTGGGCGCAGCGCAGCAGCACCTGCGCGCGGCGCGGATCGTCCACCGCGAAGCGCGGCGGCAATTGCAGATGGATGGCCAGGCCGGGAACGCCTTCGACCAGCGTTTTCAGCGCCTCGGTCAGGTCGATCGCATCGTCCTCGCGCAACTGGCTGACGACTTCGCGCACGTCCGAGAGCAGCAACTTCGCCACGCTCTGCGCCTGGCGCACGTGTTCCTGCGCGTTGCCGGAAACCAGGTGACTGGCGACTTCCAGGTTCAGGCTCAACGCGGTCAGGTGATGGCCGACCAGGTCGTGCAGCTCGCGCGCGATGCGCATGCGTTCGCCGATGCGGCTGGATTCGGTCAGCAGCGTGCGCGTGGCGCGCAGTTCGGAATTCAGGCGACGCTGCTCCTCGCGCGAATCGGCCTGCTGGCGCGCCACCAGCGAGGTAACGAAGGTGAAACCGGAAAAACCGAAGTACAGGCCGCTCTGCAACAGCGCATCGAACCAGTCGAAACCCTCGACACGATAGATGAACACCGGCACCAGGGAAAAATTCTGCAGGATCAGCCAGACCACGCCGGCCCAGAACGGCAGCAGCCACGGCAGCACGCCGGCGATGACCAGCAACAGGATTCCGGACAGTCCGCTGTGGCTGAAATAGCCGATGCCGATCGCGGCCGCGTTGAGCACGGCAAGCATCGGCAATTGCAGCAACCAGTGGTAACGCTTGCCGAGGTCGCGGGTGACCAGCCAGTAGCTCAGGCCGAAGGCAAGGTAACTGAGCCACCATCCGGCGATTTCGATGGCGGTGGAGCCGTCTTCGCTCAGCCAGTAGCGGCGCAGCAGCGGGATGCCTACGCAGGCCCATGTGAATAGTCCGGCATAGCGCAGCAACTGCACATGGTTGAAGGAGGAAAAGCGCATGCGTGCATCATAAGCTGTGGCGCGTAGCGCGCAACCTGCGGGAAGTCACGCGGACCAGTCGCGCGCTCGCGCGCGACGATTCTTCATCGGATTCTTAACAAGAATGCCACCGAATGGCCATGCCCCTGCCGCGCAACGCATGCGATAATGTCGGCCAATACGCAGGCGCGAACCACGATTCGCGCCGTGAAAGCTGGAGGGATGAAAGATGACGCTGACCATCCGCGACGTGCAGGCGCAGGATCTGGATTCGGTGCTTGCGCTCAACAACGCCGCGGGGCCGACGATACTGCCGCTGGACATGGCGCAACTGCGTGCGCTGGCACGCGATGCCGCGTATTTCCGCGTCGCCGAAATCGACGGGCATGCCGCCGGGTTCCTGATCGCCCTGCGCGAAGACGCCGATTACGCGAGTCCGAATTTCCGCTGGTTCCGCGAGCGTTATCCCGAGTTCGTCTACATCGATCGCATCGTCATCGCGCGCCCCTACCGCGGCCTCGGCCTCGGCCGCGTCTTCTATGCCGACGTCACCAGTTTCGCCGAGGCGCGCGTGCCCCTGCTCGCCTGCGAAGTCTTCCTCGAACCGCGCGACGACGTCTCGGTATTGTTCCACGGCACCTGGGGTTTCCAGGAAGCCGGCCAGCAGATGATGCCGGGCGTGAATCGGCGAGTCTCGCTGCTGGTCAAGGAATTGTGCAGCTACGCGTTCGTGCGCGAGACCTACCTGCACGGCCCCACCGGCAAGCTGCCGAACCAGCCGTGGCTGAGCGAGCGCGTGCACGGCGGCGCAGCCACGCCGGCGCGCACCGGCACGTCGCACTGATCTTCGCGTGCTTTGCCTCGCCGATCTTGCGCCCGGCGCCGCCGCGGCATTGCTGGATCGCCACGACCTGAAACTTTGCCGCGTTGCGGACGGCGCGGCCATCCCCGGCAGCTATTGGGGCGAACCCGAAGCCGGCATCATCGGCAGAAACGTGTACGCGCGCGCCGACACGCCCGTGCATTCGCTGCTGCACGAGGCTTGCCACTTGATCGTCGCGCCAGCCGATAAACGCGCGGCGATCCACACCGATGCCAGCGAATCGCAGGCCGAGGAAGATGCGGCCTGCTATCTGCAGATCCTGCTCGCCGATGAGCTTCCCGGCGTTGGCAGCGCGCGCCTGATGGCCGACATGGATGCCTGGGGTTACAGTTTTCGACTGGGTTCCGCGCGCGCCTGGTTCGAGCGCGACGCCGAGGACGCCCGCATCTGGCTGACAGAACGCGGGCATTTGCCGCTTGCACGCGAGGCTTGCTGCGGATAGCCTGCGCGCCAAAGCGAGGAAAATCCCATGCAGCGCTGGCTGAAACTCCCCGACGGACGCTACATCGACGCCAACAGCATCGTCTACGTGGGCAAGGTGGAAACCTATCCACGCCTCGACGACGATGGCAACGAAGCCGGCCAGGGTTACGCCGTGAACATCGGCACCGGCATCCCGCGCGAACATCATGTCTCGGTGATGGGCAGCAAGGAAGAAGTGCTGGCCCTGCTCAAGGCTCTGCTCGGCGCCGGCAACGCCGGCTGAGGCGATTGAGCCCATTGGGCGCCATGTCGTTTTTCGCCGTCGGCATTGGCGCCTTCGCCGGTGCGGTGCTGCGCTGGCTGTTCGGCCTCTGGTTCAATCCGCTGTTCCCGACATTGCCGCTCGGCACGCTTGCGGCGAACCTGCTCGGCGGCTTCATCATCGGCGCCGCGCTCGGCGCATTCGGCCAGTTCCAGAGCCTGTCGCCGGAACTGCGCCTGTTTGTTACCACCGGATTCTGCGGCGGGCTGACCACGTTTTCGACGTTTTCCGCCGAAACCGTGACCTTGTTCCTGCGCCAGCAGTACGCTTGGGCGGTTGCGACCATGTCGGCGCACCTGTTCGGTTCGCTGGCCATGACCTTGGCCGGCCTGTTCCTGATGCGCCTGATCCTGCGCGCGTGAGACTCCCATGAACGGTATACATCTGCGTTTTTATACCTACGAGAACCGCAAGCATGGCGGCAAGCTGGAATACGAATGGCTGCTGGAATTCGCCAAGGCCCATGGCGTGCATGGCGGCTCCGCGTTCCGCGCAATCGCCGGTTTCGGCCGTCACGGCAAACTGCACGAACAGCATTTCTTCGAGTTGGCCGGCGACGTGCCGGTGCTGGTCGAGTTCATCGCCGGCGAAGCCGAAGCCGACACCCTGATCGCCGCGCTGCGCGCCGAAAACGTGCATCTGTTTTACGCACGCCTGCCAGCGGAATACGGAGAGATCGAACCGGTCCGGACCTGAGATTCGCCGCGCATCATGCTACCCTGACGCGTCATGAGCGCTTCTTCGGCTCAACGCCGCATCGAAGGCCTGCTCGCACAGGCCGGCCTCGCCATCGGCGGCGTGCAGGCCTGCGATCCACAAATCCACGACGCGCATTTCTACCATCGCGTGGTCGCGCACGGCTCGCTGGGCCTGGGCGAGTCGTACATGGACGGCTGGTGGGACGCGGCCGACCTCGATGGCTTCCTGTTCCGCCTGCTCCGCGCGCATGTGGACGAGCGCGTGCTCGGCATCGACGATGCCTGGCTGTGGCTCAAATCCAGCCTGATCAATTTGCAACGCGGCCGCCGCGCGTATGTGATCGGCGAACGCCATTACGACCTCGGCAACGATCTGTTCCAGGCCATGCTCGGCAAGCGCCTGGTGTATTCCTGCGGCTACTGGAAAGACGCCACGAATCTCGACGCGGCGCAGGAAGCCAAGCTCGACCTGGTCTGCCGCAAACTGATGCTGGAGCCCGGCATGCGCGTGCTCGACATCGGCTGCGGCTGGGGCGAGGCGTTGAAGTTCGCCGCCGAACGCTATGGCGTGACGGGCGTGGGCATCACCGTGTCGCAGGAACAGGCCGAATTCGCGCAAAACCTTTGCCGCGGCCTGCCCGTTGAAATCCGCGTGCAGGACTACCGTGCCATGCCCGATGAGATCGGCTCTAAACGCTTCGACCGCGTTTACTCCATCGGCATGTTCGAACACGTCGGCGTGAAGAATTACCGCACCTATTTCGAGGTCAAGCGCCGCTGCCTTGCCGACGACGGCCTGGCGCTGTTGCACTGCATCGGCAGCAACGTGTCCTCGAACCGCACCGACCCGTGGATCGCGAAGTATATTTTTCCCAATTCCATGCTGCCGTCGGTCGAGCAGATCGCCAGCGCGCGCGAGGGCGTGTTCGTGATCGAGGACTGGCACAACTTCGGCGCCGACTACGACCGGACCCTGATGGCCTGGCGCGCGAATTTCGACGCCGCGTGGCCGCGACTCGCGCAACGCTACGATGAACGCTTCCGGCGCATGTGGCGCTTCTACCTTTCCGCCTCTGCCGCCACCTTCCGCACGCGCCGCGACCAGCTCTGGCAGCTCGTGCTCAGCCCGCGCGGCGTACCCGGCGGGTATCGCGCGCCGCGCTGAATGCGATCGACGCCCAATGCAAATCGCCGATATCATCAAACCGATCGCAAAGCGCCCCAGGGAATCGCCATAACTTTCACGAATGGCGCGATGCCCTGCTGTTATGATTGCACGGAGCAGGGGGGAGATCGGCGTCATGGGAACGCGGTTGTCGTCGATACAAGTCGAATCGTTCATGACGCTCGCGCGCGAGTTGAATTTTTCGCGCGCGTCCGAATCCCTGCACATCACCCAGCCGGCGTTGACCAAGCGCATCCAGGGACTGGAGGAAACCCTCGGCCAGGCGCTGTTCGTGCGCCTGCACGGCGGCCTTGAACTCACCGAATCCGGCCGCGTACTGCAGCGTTACGGCGCGACCATCGAGCACCACGAAGCAGAATTGCTGGCCAGCCTCGTCGGCGGCGGTGCCGACCAGACCCTGGGCGGATTCTTCCGCATCGCCTCGTTTTCGTCCGCGCTGCGTTCAGTCGTCGTGCCCGCGCTCGGCACCCTGCTGCGCGCGCATCCGCGTCTGTCCTGCCAGACGTTCAAGACCGAAGTCAACGAGTTGCACGACTGGCTCACCGACGGCAAGGTCGATTTCGTGGTCTCGCTGTCCGAGTGCGAGCGCATGGGCGTGGAAAACGTGCAGGTCGGCATCGAACGCAACGTGCTGATCGAGTCGGCGCAATATTGCGGACGCGAGGATTGCTACATCGACCACGAACCGCGCGACAACTTCACCGAGAAGTTTTTCCTGAGCCAGACCGGCGCGACCGTGCCGAAGATGCTGCGCGCCTATTTCGACGACATCTACGGCCTGATCGACGCGGTGTCCGAAGGCATCGGCCGCGCCGTGGTGCCGGTGCACCTGGTCAAGCCGGAGCACAACGTGCGCGCCGTTGCCGGTTACCGGCCGTTCGAAGTGCCGGTTATTCTGCAATTCCACAAGCAACCGTATTACACGCGGCTGCAGCGCGCGGTGATCGACACGCTCACGCGCGAGTGCCCCGCCCTGCTCGCGCGCAACCGCATGCAGGGCGCCGGCGAGGGCGCCATCGCCGATGATGCGCTGGTCGCGGCAAACCGGCGGCGCGTGCGCGCCCAGCCATAACCGGCGGCGATACGCCGATTCCACCGGGTTATCGGCATAAGCCGCGCGCATCGGCGCATAGCAAGCTTTCATTGGACGCCGCCAGGGACGCCGTCCACAATCGCCGCGTCGAATCCGGGAATTGTGGACATGTATACATCCGACGGTACCGCCCTGGCCGCGCTGTGTGCGCGCTTCCGACCGCTGCTCGCGCGTTGGGCGCGCTACTGCCTCACGCGCGCCGGTGGCGGCGCACATGATGCCGACGACCTCGTGCAGGCCGCGTTGCTGCGTGCGCTGCGCGGAATCGATGCGTTCGAAATGCGCGGCGAAGCCGCGCTGCTGGGTTGGCTGCGCCGAATCCTGCTCAACGAAGTGCGCGACGAGCTGCGTCGGCGCCGCAGTCGCGGCGAAGTCGTGGCGATCGACGCGAGCCTCGCCGCCGACGGCGATCCGGTC
>DATIOA010000166.1:0-1940 GCA_035473575.1 Rudaea sp.
GCCGGTTCCTCCCCCAACCTCCGATGGCTTCCCGGTGCGTCTTTATCCAATGACCTCGCGCATCGCCGCGATCGTGGCCTTGTAGTCCTTCTGGCCGAAGATCGCCGAACCCGCGACGAAGGTATCGGCGCCGGCGCGGGCGATATCGGCGATGTTGTCGATTTTCACGCCGCCGTCGATTTCCAGGCGGATCGCGCGGCCGCTGCGGTCGATGAGTTCGCGCGCGCGGCGCAGCTTTTCCAGCGCGGCCGGGATGAAGCTCTGTCCGCCGAAGCCGGGATTGACCGACATGATGAGAATGAGATCGAGCTTGTCGAGTACGTAATCCAGATACGAAAGCGGTGTTGCCGGATTGAACACGAGTCCGGTCTTGCAGCCGCTGTCGCGGATCAAGCCCAGGGTGCGATCGATGTGCTCGCTGGCCTCGGGATGGAAGCTGATCAGGCTGGCGCCGGCCCTGGCGAAATCCGGCACGAGACGGTCGACCGGTTTCACCATCAAGTGCACGTCAATCGGTGCGGTCACGCCGTGCTTGCGCAGCGCCTCGCACACCAGCGGGCCGATCGTCAGGTTCGGCACGTAATGGTTGTCCATCACGTCGAAGTGGACCCAGTCCGCGCCGGCGGCGAGGACGCTGTCCACTTCTTCGCCGAGCCGCGCGAAGTTCGCGGACAGGATCGATGGCGCGATGACGGCGGGTTGCTTCATGGCGGACTCCGCATTACTTGATGTTGCGTTCCTCGCGTATCTTCTCATACGCGATGTTGATTTCGCGCGCGCGTTCCTCGGCGCGGCGCTTGAGCGCTTCCGGCACGTCGCCGAGCTTGTCCGGATGGTGCTGGCCGATCAGGCGCCGGTAGGCGGTCTTGACCTCGCGGTCGCTGGCCTCGCGCGAAAGGCCGAGCACGGCGTAAGGGTCCTTCCCCGGCGGCGCACCGGGCGGCGACTGTGCCTGCCGATAGCCGCCGCCGGCATGGCCGAAACCGTAGCCGCGCATTGCCGCGAGCGCGGCCAACTCCTGTTCGTGCACGCCCAGCGAAGCGCACAGGCGGCGCACGATGGCGAATTTTTCCGGCACGAGTGTCGTGCCTTCCGCGAACACGAGTTCGAGCAGCAGGTCGAGCAGGATGTAGGCGCGGTCGCGGCGACCGCGGCACCAATCGCGCAATTCGGCGATGCTGTGGTCGACCGCGAAATTGTCCTGCTTGCCTTCCTTGAAGCGCGCGATCGCCTCAGCGCGCTGCGCCGGCGAAAGCTGCAGTCGCGCGATCAAGTTTTCGGTGGCGGCGATTTCCGGTTCGGAGACGCGGCCGTCGGATTTGGCGATGGCGCCAGCGAGGCCGAACAGGGGGCCGATGAACGCGTCGGGTGGGCTCGACTGCGCGCGCCTCGTCGTGCCCTGATCCCACAGATGGCCCAATACGAAGCCGATGAAGAGCCCGACCGGATTGCGCAGCAGCACCCAGCCGAGCAGTGCGCCGACCAACTTGCCGGCGATATTCATGGCGTTGTCGGCTGCGAAGTTTGTGCGGCGTACCAGACCAGCACCGTGTCGATCTCCTGTGCGTTGAGCATGCCGAGTGCGGCGCGCATGGCCGGGAAATCGCGCTTGCCGGACTTGTACTGCGCGATCGCGCTGCGCAGATAGGCAAGATTTTGCCCGGCCAGGTTCGGCATTTCCGCTGAGCTGGCGCGGCCGTTCTCGCCGTGGCAGCTCGCGCACAGGCCCAGGCGCTGCGGTTTGTCGGCGGCGAGTGCTTGCACGGACAGAAGCAGGCTTGCGCCGAACGCGCAGCAACGCAATACACGCATGGGGTCGAACCGGATGGAAGCTGCGCGCATTTTAGCAGCGTGGGGCCGGTACAATGACGCCCTTTGCGGAGTTCCGACGTGCCGACGACGTTATTGCAATCGAATCTGCCCGGATTGAATCTGATCCA
>DATIOA010000167.1:0-2864 GCA_035473575.1 Rudaea sp.
GCGACAAGCTGCGTCCCGCATTGTTCGCATACGGTTTTCTGGCCGGCTGAGATCGCGCGAAAATCGCCGGGATCTGCAGCGAGTAGCGTGCGCGGTGTGAAGTCTGTAAAATAGGGCATGCGCATACTTACCGACGCTCTCACTTTCGACGACGTCTCGCTCGTTCCCGCGTACTCGAACGTACTGCCGCGCGACGTCAGCCTCGCCACCCAGCTCACGCGCGACATCCGCCTGAACATTCCGGTCGTCTCGGCCGCGATGGACACCGTGACCGAAGCGCGCCTCGCCATCACCATGGCGCAATCCGGCGGCATCGGCATCGTCCACAAGAACATGCCGATCGAGCAGCAGGCCGCCGAAGTGCGCCTCGTGAAGAAGTTCGAGGCCGGCGTTATCCGCGACCCGATCACGGTCGGCCCGGAAACCACGATCGGCGAGGTGATGCGGATCGTGCACGGGCACAACATTTCCGGCGTGCCGGTTGTCGACGGCGAAAACCTGGTCGGCATCGTCACCAGCCGCGACCTGCGTTTCGAGACGAAACCCGAGGATCCGGTGCGCCACATCATGACGCGCAAGGACAGACTCGTCACGGTGAAGGAGGGCGCGGGCGAAGATGAAGTGCTGCGCCTGCTGCACAAGCATCGCATCGAGAAGGTACTGGTGGTCAACGACGCGTTCCAGTTGCGCGGCCTGATCACGGTCAAGGACATCCAGAAGGCGCGCGACAATCCGCATTCGGCCAAGGACAGCCACGAACGCCTGCGCGTCGGCGCGGCGGTCGGCGTCGGCGGCGATACCGAACAGCGTGTCGCGGCGCTGGTCGAGGCAGGCGTGGACGTGCTTGTCGTGGATACCGCGCATGGTCATTCGCAGAGCGTGCTCGAACGCGTGCGCTGGGTGCGCAAGCATTTCCCGAAGCTATCGCTGATCGGCGGCAATATCGTGACCGGCGACGCGGCCAAGGCGCTCATCGACGCGGGCGCGGATGCGGTCAAGGTCGGCGTGGGTCCGGGTTCGATCTGCACCACACGCGTCGTTGCCGGCGTTGGCGTGCCGCAGATTTCCGCGGTCAACATGGTCGCCGAAGCGATCAAGGGCAGCGGCGCCTGCCTGATCGCCGACGGCGGCATCCGTTACTCCGGCGATATCGCCAAGGCACTGGCCGCCGGCGCGAATTGCGTGATGATCGGTGGCATGTTCGCCGGCACTGAAGAAGCTCCGGGCGAGGTCGAGTTGTACCAGGGCCGCTCGTACAAGAGCTATCGCGGCATGGGCTCGCTCGGCGCCATGCAGAAAGGTTCCAAGGATCGCTACTTCCAGGACGAGGCCGATGCCGACAAGCTCGTGCCCGAAGGCATCGAGGGTCGTGTGCCGTATCGGGGCCCGCTGCGCAATATCCTGCACCAGCTCTCCGGCGGGCTGCGCGCCGCAATGGGGTATGTCGGCTGCGCGACTGTCGACGACATGCATAGCAAGCCGCAGTTCGTGCGCGTGACCACCGCCGGCATGCGCGAGTCGCACGTGCACGATGTGGCGATCACGAAAGAGGCGCCGAACTATCGGCTGGATTGATGCAGAACATCCATCGCGACAAGATCCTCATCCTCGATTTCGGCGCGCAGTACACGCAACTGATCGCGCGCCGTATCCGCGAAATCGGCGTTTACTGCGAGATCTGGGCCTGGGATCACGACCCGGTCGAGATCGCGAAATTCGCGCCAAAGGGCATCATCCTCTCGGGTGGCCCGGAATCGACCATCGAGGCGAATTCTCCGCGCGCGTCGCAAGTCGTATTCGACGGCGGCGTGCCGTTGCTGGGCATTTGCTACGGCATGCAGACCATGGCAGCGCAGCTCGGCGGCAAGACCGAAGCGGGGCACACGCGCGAATTCGGTCATGCGCAATTGTCGATCACTGCAAGCTGCAACTTGTGGCAAGGATTCGGCGCAACGAACGATTCGATTGACGTCTGGATGTCGCATGGCGACCGCGTCACCGCCGTGCCCCCAGGTTTCGCCGTGACCGCCGCCACGCATGATCTGCCGATCGCGGCGATGGCTGACGATGCTCGTCGTCGGTACGGAGTGCAGTTCCATCCCGAAGTCACGCATACGCAACGCGGCGCGGAACTGCTGCGCCAATTCGTCGTCGGTATCTGCGGCTGCCAGACGCTATGGACGGCTGCGAACATCATCGAAGACGCCGTCGCGCGCGTGCGCGCGCAGGTCGGCAACGACAAGGTCGTTCTCGGACTTTCCGGAGGTGTCGATTCCTCCGTTGTTGCGGCGCTGCTGCATCGAGCGATAGGCGAGCAGCTCACGTGCGTTTTCGTCGATACCGGCCTGTTGCGTTGGCGAGAGGGCGATCAGGTGATGGCCATGTTCGCGCAGCACATGGGCGTCAAGGTCGTGCGTGTGGATGCGGGCGAGCGCTATTTCACCAGGCTCAAAGGCATCGAAGATCCGGAAGCCAAGCGCAAGGCGATAGGCAATCTTTTCGTCGAGATCTTCGACGAACAATCGCGCAAGCTGGCCAATGCGAAATGGCTGGCGCAGGGCACGATTTATCCGGACGTTATCGAATCGGCCGGCAGCAAGACCGGCAAGGCGCACGTGATCAAGTCGCACCACAATGTCGGCGGCTTGCCGGAAGGCATGCGCTTCGAACTGATCGAACCACTGCGCGAATTGTTCAAGGACGAGGTGCGCCGGATCGGCGTGGAACTGGGCCTGCCGCGCGAAATGGTTTACCGCCATCCGTTCCCGGGTCCCGGCCTCGGCGTGCGCGTGCTGGGCGAAGTGAAGCGCGAATACGTGGAACTGCTGCAACGCGCCGACGACATTTTCATCGCCGAACTGAGA
>DATIOA010000168.1:0-11074 GCA_035473575.1 Rudaea sp.
GGCTGCCCGCGCACGATCGCCAGCGGCATTTCCTGCTGCTGTGGCGGCGTTGCGAAGATGGCGGCGCTATCCGGCGATTCCGGTGTGGCAGCGGCCTGCGTGGTCATGGATGGGAATTCATCATGCAGCGCGCTTCTCACGAAGCGTATGTGGAGGTCGTTTTGGAATCTCGTGAATCCGGCGGTGTCGGCGGGCGCGGGCGTATCGTCTCGATCCGTCACTGCGCTTGCCGCCAGCATGCTTGCTACCATCGGCACGCGTCGCAGTGCGAGCGAGGGCGGTATCCGAAAAGTCTTGTTGCGGAGGCGTGATGCTGGCGTCGGGGGCTTGCTGACGCCGGGTTGCCCCGTATCAGGATGCAAGGTTAAGGATTTTGCTGCGCCAAGTCCAGCGTTATTGAATAAAATCCCCGTCGCCCCATCTGAGTGGTATCGCCGGTTCCCAGCAGACATGCCCTCCACTTTGCACAACAAACTCGACGCTCGTGCGCGGCAACTGCTGCGAGCGTTGATCGCCCAATACATCGCCGACGGCCAGCCGGTCGGCTCGCGCACCCTGGCGCGCAGTGCGGGGCTGGACGTCAGCCCAGCCACGATCCGCAACGTGATGGCGGATCTGGAAGAACTCGGACTTTTGGCCGCACCGCATACCTCCGCCGGACGCATTCCGACGGCACAGGGTTACCGGGTTTTCGTCGACAGCCTGCTCGAACTCAAGCCGCTGGAAGCGCCGCAGATCGAGCAGATGCGCCGCGAATTGCCGACCGCGGGCGCCACCCAGGATCTGCTCAGCGGCGCCTCGTCGCTGCTCTCGGACGTCACCCGTTTCGTTGGCGTGGTCACCGTGCCCAAGCGCGAGGAATTCCCGTTCCGGCACATCGATTTCGTGGTGCTGGGCGGCAACCGCGTGCTGGTCATCCTGGTGTTCTCCGACAACGAGGTGCAAAACCGCGTGGTCGCCACGCAGCGTGCCTATACGCCGGGCGAACTCGAACAGGTGGCGAATTTCCTCAACGCCAATTATTCCGGCCTGCGCATGAGCGAAATCCGCGAGCGCCTGACCCGCGAGATGCGCGAGACCAGCCACCGGCTGCACCAGCTGATGGTTGCCGCGGCCGATGTGACCCAGCAGGCATTTCCGGAACAACCCAAGGCCGACATGCTGGTGGCCGGACAGGTCAACCTGATGGGCGCGCAGGGCGTGTCCGACGTGGACCGCCTGCGCGAACTGTTCGAGGCCTTCCAGCGCAAGCGCGACCTGCTCAATCTGCTCGAAGGCTGTGCGCGTGCCGAGGGTGTGCGCCTGTTCATCGGCGAGGAATCCGGCTTCGCCGCGCTCGACGGCCTGAGCCTGGTCACCGCGCCGTACGGTATCGAAGGCCGCGTGCTCGGCGTGCTCGGCGTCATCGGGCCGACGCGCATGGCCTACCAGCGCGTGATACCGGTGGTGCAGACGACTGCGCAATTGCTGTCGGGCGCCTTGAATCAGGCCAGGGCAGCCCAATAACCGGGCGGGGAAAACTCGAATCGTCCGGTTTGCTGCGTGTATGGCAGCTGTATAGCGCATTTGGAGAC
Organism: Rudaea sp.; assembly: GCA_035473575.1. Lineage (GTDB taxonomy): Bacteria > Pseudomonadota > Gammaproteobacteria > Xanthomonadales > Rhodanobacteraceae > Rudaea. The sequence continues at coordinate 1,575 of DATIOA010000168.1, forward strand.
TGTCATGATGGAAAACACCGATCCGATTCAGGTACACGAAACCGGCGAGGCCGCGCCGTCCGAAACCGACGAGCTTGGCAATCTGGTCAACGAGTACGAAGCCAAACTCGGCGAGATGCGCGACCTGCTGTTGCGCGAGCGCGCCGAGATCGAGAACCAGCGCAAGCGCCTGCAGCGCGATCTGGAACAGGCGCGCCGGTTCGCCAATGAACGCCTGCTCGGCGACCTGTTGCCGGTGTGCGACGGATTGGAACGCGGGCTCGCCACGGCAACGGGCGACGTCAAATCCCTTCGCGAGGGCATGGACCTCACTCTCAAAGCCCTGCTCAAGGTGGCCGAGAACAGTGGTCTGAAGCAGATCGATCCGCTCGGCCAGCCGTTCAACCCGGAATTGCATCAGGCCGTGAGCATGGTCGAGGCGCCTCAGGCGGCGCCGAATACCGTGGTTTCGGTCATGCAGAAGGGCTATGTGCTGAACGAGCGTCTGCTGCGGCCGGCCTTGGTCATGGTCGCCAAACCGACCGGCGCTTGAATTGAGCGCGCGACAACCCCATTAGCAAGCCATTCGCGGCGTAGCCGCAATCCATATTTTCGGAGACTGAAACCATGGGCAAGATCATCGGTATCGACCTTGGCACCACCAATTCCTGCGTCGCGGTGATGGAAGGCACGACCGCGCGCGTGATCGAGAATTCCGAAGGCGATCGCACCACGCCATCGATTGTTGCGTTCAAGGACAACGAGGTCCTGGTCGGCGCCACGGCCAAGCGCCAGGCGGTGACCAATCCGAAAAACACGTTTTACGCAGTCAAGCGCCTGATCGGGCGCAAGTTCACCGATGCCGAGGTCAAGAAGGACCTCGATCTGGTGCCGTACAAGATCGCGGCGCACGACAATGGCGACGCGTGGCTCGCGACCGCCGACGGCAAGAATCTTTCGCCGCAGGAAATTTCGGCGAAGATCCTGATGAAGATGAAGAAGACGGCCGAGGATTTTCTCGGCGAGCCGGTCACCGAAGCGGTCATCACCGTGCCCGCCTACTTCAACGATTCGCAGCGCCAGGCGACCAAGGACGCCGGCCGCATCGCGGGCCTTGAGGTCAAGCGCATCATCAACGAGCCGACCGCGGCGGCGCTCGCCTATGGCATCGACAAGAAGGGCGGCGACCGCAAGATCGCGGTTTACGACCTTGGCGGCGGCACGTTCGACGTTTCCATCATCGAGATCGCCGAAGTCGACGGCGAGAAGCAGTTTGAAGTGCTGGCGACGAACGGCGACACTTTCCTCGGCGGCGAAGACTTCGACAAGCGCCTGATCGACTATCTCGTCGACGAATTCCGCAAGGAATCCGGCGTTGACCTGAAGAACGACTCGCTCGCGCTGCAGCGCCTGAAGGATGGCGCCGAACGCGCCAAGATCGAGCTGTCCAGCGCGCAGCAGACCGAGGTCAACCTGCCGTACATCACGGCGGACGCGTCCGGTCCGAAGCACCTGAACATCAAGCTCACCCGCGCCAAGCTCGAAGCGCTTGTCGGCGACCTGATCGAAAAGACCATCGCGCCTTGCCGCACCGCACTCAATGACGCGGGCCTGAAAGTTTCCGACGTCAACGAGGTGATCCTCGTCGGCGGCCAGACGCGCATGCCCAAGGTGCAGGAAGCGGTCAAGGATTTCTTCGGCAAGGAGCCGCGCAAGGACGTCAACCCGGACGAGGCCGTTGCCGTCGGCGCGGCGATCCAGGGTGGCGTGCTCGGCGGCACCGTCAAGGACGTGCTCCTGCTCGACGTCACGCCGTTGTCGCTCGGCATCGAGACGCTCGGCGGCGTGATGACCAAGCTGATCGAGAAGAACACCACGATCCCGACCAAGAACACGCAGGTGTTCTCGACCGCCGAGGACAACCAGGGCGCGGTCACCGTGCACGTGCTGCAGGGCGAGCGCGAGCGCGCCAGCGCGAACAAGTCGCTTGCGAAATTCGATCTTGCAGGCATTGAGCCAGCTCCGCGCGGTATGCCGCAGGTCGAAGTCACGTTCGACATCGACGCGAACGGCATCCTGCACGTATCGGCCAAGGACAAGAAAACCGGCAAGGAACAGCGCATCGAGATCAAGGCCGGTTCAGGCCTCAACGAGGAAGAAATCCAGCGCATGGTGCGCGACGCCGAGGCGAACAAGGAAGACGACAAGAAATTCCACGAACTCGTCGGCAGCCGCAACAAGGCCGACCAGCTCGTCCACGCCACGCGCGCGGCGATCAAGGAGCACGGCGGCAAGGTGCCGGGCCAGATCGGCGCGATCGAGGCAGCGTTGTCCGACCTCGAAAAGGTGATGAAAGGCGACGACAGGGATGCCATCGAAGCCAAGTGCACGGCGCTGGAACAGGCCGCGCAGTCGCTGGCTGCGGCGGCAAGCACTGGCCACTCCGGCGCGGGCGATGCCGGCGCGCAGGCGACCGGTGGTTCCGCGCCGAAGGACGATGTGGTCGATGCCGAGTTCACGGAAGTGAAAGACGGCAAGCAGTAAGTATCACAAAGCCGCGCCGGATTCGTCCGGCGCGGTTCTGTCTGGGGTGCGAATCATGGAAAAGGGGAGACTCGAGGCCTTCATCGATGGCGTCATCGCCGTGGTCACCACCGTCATTGATCGAGCGCCGCGTGATATCGAACCCGTGAGCGTATTTGTATTCCTATGAGCAAGCGTGATTACTACGAAGTCCTCGGCGTCGAACGCGGCATCACCGAGGTTGAACTGAAGAAATCCTTCCGCCGATTGGCGATGAAATACCACCCCGACCGTTGCCCGGACGATCCGCACGCGCAGGAAAAATTCAAGGAAGCCAAGGAAGCCTACGAAGTCCTTGGCGATCCGGACAAGCGCGCGTTGTACGACCGTCACGGCCATGCCGCCTTCGAGCAGGGCATGGGCGGACGCGGCGGCGCCGGGTTTGCCGACATGGGCGACATCTTCGGCGATATTTTCGGCGACATCTTCGGCGGCGGACGCGCGCGTCAACAACGGCGCGGCTCCGATCTACGCTACATTCTGGAACTGGACCTGGAAGAGGCCGTGTTCGGCGCGGAAAAGGAAATCCGCGTGCCAACGCTCGCATCCTGCGAAAAATGCGCTGGCTCCGGTTCCACGGATGGGAAACTCGGCACCTGTGCCACTTGCCAGGGGCATGGCCGCGTGCGCATGCAGAACGGGATTTTCTCTATCCAGCAGGCCTGTCCGCATTGTGGCGGCAGCGGCAAGAAGATCGCCAATCCGTGCAAGACCTGTCATGGCGAAGGCCGTGTCGAGCAGGAGAAAAAACTCGCGGTGAAGATTCCCGCTGGGGTCGACAGCGGCGACCGCATTCGCCTCTCGGGCGAAGGCGAAGCCGGACCTGCGGGTGCGCCCGCAGGCGACCTGTACGTGGAAGTGAACGTGCGCGAACACGCGATTTTCCAGCGCGAACGCGACGACTTGTTCTGCGAGGTGCCGATCCGCTTTTCGCAGGCGGCACTCGGCGCCGAACTCGAGGTGCCAACGCTGGCCGGAGAGGCGAATATCAAGATTCCCGCCGAAACGCAGACTGGCGCGCTGTTCCGCCTGCGTGGAAAGGGCGTCAAGAACGTGCGCAGCGGGCATGTCGGCGACCTGATCTGCCGCGTCGTCGTGGAAACGCCGGTCAAGCTCAACAAGCAGCAGCGTGAATTGCTGCACCAGTTCGAGGCCAGTTTCGGCGACGATGTGGGCAAGCACACGCCGCGCGCGAGTTCGTGGCTGGATGGCGTCAGGCGCTTCGTGGAGCGCGTAACTTCCTGAATCGCCTTATTGCGGCTACGATGGCCGCATGAGCGATCTCGTCGACGTCGTCGTTTACGGTTCCTCCGGCCGCATGGGCCAGGCGGTGGTTCGGGCCATACTGGAATCCGACAAGGCGCGTCTCGCCTGCGCGCTGGTACGTCCAGGTTCCGGCCTCGCGGACGAACCGCTGGATCGCGTCTTTGGCACGCTGCCGCGCGTGGTGGACTTTTCCACGGCGCTGGATCCGGACGTGCCCTGCGACGTTCTGGTCGATTTCAGCGGTCCGCACGCGTTCGACGCGGCGCTTGCGCTGGCCGTTGAGCGCCATGCGGCTTTCGTCAGCGGCACAACCGGTTTGCGTGACGAACAGCGTCATGCGCTCGAACGCGCGTCGCAGACGATCCCCGTGCTGTGGGCGGCGAATTTCAGCCTCGGCGTGGCGATGCTGCTGCGCATGGCCAAGCGCATTGGTGCGGCGTTGCCGGACTGGGATTGCGAGATCGTGGAAATGCACCATGCGCGCAAGCAGGACGCGCCCTCCGGCACCGCGCTGGCGCTCGGACAGGCGGTCGCGGAAAGCCGTGGCAGCACCTTGCCCGAACGCGCGGTGTTCGCGCGAATCGACAAAACCGGCCCGCGCCAGTCGGGCGAAATCGGCTTTGCGGTATTGCGCGGCGGCGACGTGGCCGGCGAACACACGGTGCTGTTCAGTACCGAGGGCGAGCGCCTGGAAATCACCCACCGTGCCGCCAGCCGCGACATCTTCGCGCGCGGCGCGCTGGTCGCGGCGTTGTGGATCGCCCATCGCGAACCGCGGCTCTATTCGATCGACGAAGTTCTCTCGCCGGAAGGCGTCTAGTAACCGCCTGGGTCCGGCCTCCGCACAGGTTCTTATTTGCTTTTGAGCTGCGCGACCAGCGCTCTGAGCGTCGACTGGGTCTCCGCACCGAACCAGGCGTCGGCGAATTCTTCCACCGACAGACGCGTCGGATCGGCGAACAGTTCGATGAGATCCAGGCGGGCGAGCCCGCGCGTGGCCGCCATCGCCTGTGGCGGCAACTTGAGCAGATCGCCAAGCCATGCCAGTGCGCGCGGATAAACGTCTTCGACCGCGGCAAGTTCGTCGACGAGACCGATTTTCAGCGCCTGCTCGGGTTCGAGCATTTGCCCTGCGACCATCATGCGTTCGGCGCGATAGGTTCCGACGAGGCGGCGCAGGGCGCACTGGATGACTTCCGGAATCGACAGCCCGACCTGCACTTCGTTCAAGCCGATGCGAAAGGGCTTTGCCGGATCGACGCTGCGCGCCATCACGCGGTAGTCGCAAAAGATCGACAGCACCGCGCCGCCGGCCGGACTGTGGCCGCCGATCGCGGCGACCACGGGGATCGGCGATGCAGCCAGCGCCGCGCACAAGCCGAAGAAATCCTGCCAGAACGCCACGAGGGCAGCGCGGTCGAGTTGCAACAGCTCGGGCACATCCAGACCCGCCGAGAACATGCCGGGCCGGCCGGACAACACGATGCCGCGTGCACCGCTTGCCGGAGCATTTCCCACCGCTGTGCGCAGGCTGCGGACCAGTTCCGGATTCAGTGCATTGACCGGCGGCCGCGCCAAGCGCAGTTCAAGGATGGCGTCGTGACGGATGGATTCGAGCATGGGGGTCGCCGTGGTGTCGGAGCGGCTATCATAAGCGAAACATCGGCGAGGCAAACATGCGTTTGAAATTGTGTGGATTGATCCTGTTCGGCGTCTTCACGAACGCGTTCGCGGCGGGGCATCTGGTCGTCGAAAATGCCTGGATCCGCGCCGCGCCGGCGGGCGCGGCGATGCTGGCCGGTTACGCCACCCTGCGCAACACCGGCGACGTCGCGTTTGCCGTTACCGATGCCAGCAGCGGGGAATTCGGCGATGTTTCGCTGCACGAAAGCGTGAATGAACATGGCGTGGAACGCATGCGTCCGCTTGGCGATGTTTTCGTTGCGCCAGGCGCCAGCGTCGTCTTTGCGCCGGGCGGCAAGCATTTCATGCTGATGGATCCGAAGCGAGCGTTGAAAACCGGCGATACGGTGAAAATCCACATTTCCACAATGCCCGGTCCGGGCGCCGATGTGGAATTCGCCGTGCGCGACTCTGCTTCTTGATTCAACGCGCGGCGCAGGCCTGGCGGATTACCCCGGGCAGAGGCACCGGCTTGCCGGTCGCCGGGTCGATCCAGACCATCACGCTGTGGCCGTCGGAATACAGCACATCGCGGCTTGCGGCATCGACGATGCGATGCGCCAGGGTCACCGAGGTGTTGCCAAGGCGCTCGCAGTACAGTTCGACGACGACGGTCCCCGGCCAGTTCGCCGCACGTCGGTAATTGACGTGCACCGCGGCGAGCAGGGGCGAGTAGTTTGCGTTCATCCACTCGCCCGCCAGACTTGTCATCCAGTGCAGGCGCGTTTCCTCGATCCAGGTCAGGTAGGTCGAATTGTTGGCATGATTGAACGCATCCAGGTCGCGCCAGCGCACCGGGATCGTGAGCGTGGTCAACATTGGCAATGATGACGCGGCGCTCATGCGGCGGCCTTGCGCTTGCCGTTGCCGAGCACGCGGGCGAGGAAGCGACCCGTATGCGAGGTCTTGTCGGCGGCGATCTGCTCCGGCGTGCCGGTGGCGATGATGCTGCCGCCGCGGCCGCCGCCTTCGGGACCGAGGTCGACAACCCAGTCGGCGGTCTTGATCACGTCGAGGTTGTGCTCGATCACGACGACGGTATTGCCATCGTCGCGCAGGCGGTGCAGCACGCGCAGCAATTGTTCGATGTCGTGGAAGTGCAATCCCGTGGTCGGCTCGTCGAGGATGTACAGCGTGCGCCCGGTGTCGCGTTTGGACAGCTCGCGCGAAAGTTTTACGCGCTGTGCTTCGCCGCCCGATAACGTCGTCGCGCTCTGGCCGAGCTTGATGTAGCTCAAGCCGACATCGATCAAGGTTTCGAGCTTGCGCGCCAGCGCCGGGATGTTCTCGAACAGCTTGAGCGCATCCTCGACGGTCATTTCCAGCACGTCGGAAATCGTGTCACCCTTGTAGAGGATTTCCAGCGTCTCGCGGTTGTAGCGCTTGCCGTGGCAGACGTCGCAGGGCACGTAAACGTCGGGCAGGAAGTGCATCTCGACCTTGATCAGGCCGTCGCCTTCGCAGGCTTCGCAGCGGCCGCCCTTGACGTTGAAGCTGAAACGTCCCGGCTGGTAGCCGCGTGCGCGCGCTTCCGGAACTTGTGCGTAGAGTTCGCGCAGCGGCGTGAACAACCCGGTGTAGGTCGCGGGATTGGAGCGCGGCGTGCGTCCGATCGGCGACTGGTCGATGTCCACGACCTTGTCGAAATGTTCCATCCCTTCGATCTTGCGGAACGGCGCGGGCTTTTCGTTGGCGCCGTTGAGTTCGACGGCTGCATGGCGAAACAAAGTGTCGTTGATCAGCGTGGATTTGCCTGAACCCGACACACCGGTCACGCACACGAACAGGCCGGCGGGAATCTCCAGGTCCACGTCCTTGAGATTGTTGCCGGACGCGCCGAACACGCGCAGCATCAATTGCGGATCCGGCGCGCGGCGCTTGCGCGGCACCGGAATCGAGCGCCGCCCGGACAGGAAGTCGCCGGTCTGAGAGCGTTTGGCCGCCAGCACGTCCTTGAGCTTGCCTTGCGCCACGATCTCGCCGCCGTGCACGCCGGCGCCGGGGCCGATGTCGACAATGTGATCCGCGGCGCGGATCGCGTCCTCGTCGTGCTCGACAACGATCACCGTGTTGCCGAGGTCGCGCAGGCGCGTGAGCGTGCCGAGCAGGCGCTCGTTGTCGCGCTGGTGCAGGCCGATGGACGGTTCGTCGAGCACGTACATGACGCCGACCAGGCCTGCGCCGATCTGAGAGGCGAGGCGGATGCGCTGCGCCTCGCCGCCGGAAAGCGAATCGGCCTGGCGATCCAGAGTCAGGTAATCCAGTCCCACGTCGACAAGGAAGCGCAGGCGCTCGCGGATTTCCTTGACGATTTTCGTTGCGATTTCGCCGCGCCAGCCGGGCAGGGCGAGCGCGTGGAAAAATTCCAGTGCCTGGTCGATCGGCAGTCCGGTGAGCGCGGGCAGGTTGCTCTCGCCGACGAAGACGTTGCGCGCGCTGCGGTTCAGGCGTTCGCCGTGGCAGTCGGGGCAGGGGCGTTCGCTGATGAACTTGGACAATTCCTCGCGCACGGCCGGCGATTCCGTCTCGCGGTAGCGGCGTTCGAGATTCGGCACGATGCCCTCGAAGCGGTGCTTGCGCGTGACGTTGCCGCCGGTTTCGGTCAGGTAGCGGAACGCGATCTGTTCGTCGCCGGAGCCGTACAACACCGCGTGGCGGATGCCTTCGGGCAGTTGTTCCCACGGCGTGTCGATGTCGAATTTGTAGTGCCGCGCCAGCGACAGGATCATCTGGAAGTAGTACATGTTGCGGCGATCCCAGCCACGCACCGCGCCGGCGGCGAGACTGAGATTCGGATGCACGACAACGCGCGACGCATCGAAAACCTGGGTGACGCCGCGGCCGTCGCAGGTGCCGCAGGCGCCCATCGGCGAGTTGAACGAGAACAGGCGCGGCTCGAGCTCGGGCAACGAGTAATCGCAGACCGGGCAGGAATAGCGGGACGAGAACAAGGTCGGTTTCCCGATCTCATTAGACTCTTTCGCATCGTCCATGTCGACGACGATCGCGATGCCGTCGCCGAGGCGCAGCGCGGTCTCGAACGATTCGGCGAGGCGTTGCTTGAGGTCGGGCGCGGGACGGAAGCGGTCGATCACCGCTTCGATGGTGTGCTTGACGCGCAGCGCCAGCGCCGGCACCGCGTCGAGTTCGTGCAGGGAGCCGTCCACGCGCGCACGCACGAAGCCCTGTGCGCGCAGTTGTTCGAACACCTGCACATGCTCGCCCTTGCGCTCGCGCACCACGGGCGCGAGCAGCATGAAGCGGCGTTGCGGATTCATCGCCAGCGTCGCGTCGACCATCTGGCTAACCGTCTGCGCGGCGAGCGGAATGCCATGGTCCGGGCAGCGCGGCGTGCCCACGCGCGCGAACAGCAGGCGCAGGTAGTCGTAGATCTCGGTGATCGTGCCGACCGTCGAACGCGGATTGTGCGAGGTGGATTTCTGCTCGATCGAAATCGCCGGCGACAGGCCCTCGATGTGATCGACGTCGGGTTTTTCCATCACCGACAAAAACTGACGCGCATAGGCGGATAGCGATTCGACATAACGGCGCTGGCCCTCCGCGTAGATCGTGTCGAAGGCCAGCGAGGACTTGCCGGAGCCGGACAGACCGGTGATGACGATCAGGCTGTCGCGCGGCAGGTCCAGGTCGATGTTTTTCAGGTTATGCGTGCGAGCGCCGCGGATGCGGATGAAGTCCATGAACAGGCCGGATTCGGGTGAACGGAGTAGTGTAGCGCGATGCGCGAAATATCGCGTGGTCGACATTCACGCATTGGAATGCGCCGGCATCTCGCCGCGCGAGACGCGCGACTGCACGGGAAATGCTTCCCTTGCGGGGAGAATTCAAGCCTATCTGCCTGTTTGACCTGCAAAAGTTCGCTCTGCTACAATGCCCGGCTCGCCCATCAGAGGCGAATGGTCGGCGTACCGGTTTTGCGGTGCGTCGGAGAAGAACTACAGAGGAAAATCCATGTACGCAGTCATCAA
>DATIOA010000169.1:0-31970 GCA_035473575.1 Rudaea sp.
TCGACAGCGTCGGCGCGGAACCGAACTTGACGTACATGTCCGCATCGCCGGTACCGCCGGAGATGCTGAACGACAGTCCGGTGGCGCCCGCGGGCACGACCATCGTGTAGCTCAACTGACCGCCAGTGGCGGCGGACAGACCGGTTACCGCAACGCCATTCTGCAGCACGCTGCCACCACCACCGCCGCCACCCGTCACGCTGACGGACGCGGTCTTGCTGGACGTCGTGCTGTTGACGCTGTCAGTGACCGTCTCGGTGACGCTGTAGCTGCCCGAGGCCGCATACGTATGGCTCGGGTTGGTCGCCGTCGAGGTCGCGCCGTCGCCGAACGTCCACGAATGCGAGCCTATGGTGCCGCCCGCATCGGTGGAACTGTCGGTGAAGGTTGCCACCAGACCGTTGGTGACGAAGCTGAAGTTGGCCGTCGGTGTACCACCTGTGCCGCCACCGTGACTGACGATCGCGTGCGAGATGGCGCATGAGTTGGTGTCGTTGGACCAGCTCGCCTGCTCGGTGAACGTGCCCGTGCCCATGACGACGTTCGCGGCACCGCCGGCAGAACCGGCTGCGATCCACGCGCATTCGTCCGAGTTCTCATAGCCGCTGGTTGCGGTCCAGCCGCCGGCCGGGAACTGGTCGGAAGCCATTTCATGCCATTCATGGCCGAGCGTCATCGTGTAGCCGTCGAGCGTGCCGGGGCTGTTGACGAAGCCCACGCCGCAGCTGGCGCCCATGTCGACGTTGTACGGCTGGTTGCTGAAGGCAAAGTCGCCGACCGAAGAACTGACCGCGCCGCCCGAGAGCGAGCTGTCGCCGTTCCAGTCGTGCCACGCGCAGTAGCCTTGCGTCGGGCTCTGGTAATTGTCCGGATTGTCGCCGTGTGCCGACATGATCACGTAGTAGGCATTGCGGTTAGAAGCAGCCGTGGTATTGCCGAAATGCTGCGCGGCCTTGAGCGCTTCCTGGGCAAGCTGATGCCCGGTTGCGTTGATCGGCGTCGCCGCGCTGGTGTCCTCCCAGACACCGGCCAGGATGCCGCCGGACTGGTAGGGAATGAAACTGGATGCCGGCGTGCCGGCCGGACAGCTCGACGCACCGGACGAAATGCCCTGGCACCACTGGGTCAGTTCCGCGGACCACAGTTCGCCGCCGGTACCGATGCCCTTGAACATTTCCTGGGCGACCGGAGCGACGCCGCTCGGATCCCCGGAGAACGTCGCGTCGCCATTGCCATTGGTGCTTTGCGTGCCCCAGCCGCTGCCGTAGAACACCAGGTAAACCTTGGTGATGCCGGTCATTACGCCGACATTGCCCTGGCTGCTACTGCTCGTGCCGCCGCCGTAATGCAGCGTGTTCGAGCTGGCCGCGGCCATCGCGCTCGGATGCGCCGCTTCCCACGCTTTCATCTTCTTGTGCACTTCACGCGTCGGCATCGCACCATGGCGATATGCGTGACCGTTGGTCGGCGAATAGGGGTTGCCGTCGCCGTTGCCGCTTGCGAGGGCAGCACCGCTCGACAGTCCCAGCAGGGTTGTAGCGACCGTGGTCATCAACAGACTTCGTTTCATTAACCTCTCCCGTACGGTTTGATGGAATGTCCGCGATTGGCCGCGGTGCCTTGGCGATCCTTCGCGCCTCGCGATTCGATCCGGCGCGGGCCCGGTCTGCGAGTAGCCGGGACGCACGCGCCGTTGCGGGAATTCGGCCAGCCGAAGACCCGCGATCGAATCCTTCGAGAATGCCCTGGGGCGCAAATCACCCCAAAACGCGGCGCAAGCTAACAGTCGTTGCACCGCTCGTCAAGAAAAAATTGCCGCTAAGTTACTGATTTCGATATATTTTTATTGCTTCGCAGCAACATAGTCCGGACAATTACGAGGCGTCGACCCGACCGGGTTTGGACGTCCAGAAGGATAAACGGGCGGGTTCCGGATTCCCGATCCGACCCCTGCCGGAAGTCATGTAACCTGCATGGACAAAGGGCTGGCGTGGGTTCGTTGCGTGTTCGCCGCGGGCGCGCGAGCCCGTGCATGCGCGTCGCATCGCGCGAGTATACTTTTATGTATTTTTTATAAAATGAATTTTTTTTGCCGCTGCAGCGGCAACACATTGAAACGGGCGTTTCAGCGACCGCCCATCAGGCTGACCTTCTTCGGCCGCCGCGACCACAGCACGAGCGCGATCACGCCGAATACCGGCGCTGCCCAGTACATGATTTTCAGCATCGCATGGGTGCTGTTCCAGGTGTTGGAGAAGATCAGGTCCATCGACACCATCGGGTCTTCCTTGATGCGCTCGAATCCTGCCGAAAGCGCGGTCTGCGCGTGCTGCGTGCCCCAGTCGTCCAAAATCGGCACAGCCGCAACCAGCGCCCCGCCCGCGCTCATGTAGATATTGGCGAGCAGTGCCTGGCGCTGCGCCGAGGCTTGCAGATGGCCTCCGATGTCGGGCAAGCGGGCTGCCGCACCCCAGACCACAAGATCATAGGCCAACGCCCAGACGAACAGCAGGGTAAACCACCAGTGCCAATGCCGTTTCATGCCTGTCTCCGCGGGATGCCGGGAAATGCTAAACCTTTGCCCGCCACATGCATATGGCCCGGAAACGCAAACTGTGAGCCCGCGCACGCCCGAATCCGCGCAAATCCAGCACTCTTGCCGCGACGGCGCTACACTGAATCGGCCTGACAGGGGCTTGGGAGCCGGATGAACGGTCAGGACACCACCACGCTGAGCGGTGCGCAACACGCGCGGGAAGAACTCCGCGAGCGCTGCCTCGCGCTCGTGCGGCGCTGGCAACCGCTGGCGCAGGGCGGCTGGGACCAGCTCGCCGCGCGCAAACTCGGCGAGGAAATCGACCAGATCGCCGACACCAGCGAGCGCTTGGGTCTGGACGACGTGAACGGCTCGGCGCTGGAACTGACCGCCTACCTGTGTTCCTTCGTCGACGACCGGCTCGTGCCGAGCGAACGCGACCTCAAGCGGCTGGCCGACATGGTCAACCGCATGGGTGCGGTGCTCACCGATTTGTCCGCCACCGAGACCGCCGCGGTGCATGCACTGCCTTCCGCGCGGGCGCCGGCAGAACCTGCACCGCAACCGGCCGCCGCAGCCGAACACACGCCTACCGCGATCGAGGCACAGGCGTCGGCCACAGCCGAGTTGGCGGAACCTGCGCAACCGGAGCCGGCCGCACGTCCGACGCCGCTGCCGCGCGCGGTGTGCCTAGTCGGCATCGCCCCCACCACCGTGCCCGGACTCACCGAGGGCTTGCGCGAGCGCGGCTACGACGTGCGCGAGTTTGCGGAAGCCACGGCCCTGCTCGACTTCCTCGCCCATGCGATTCCGGGCGCACTGCTTGTCGATGCGCGCAAGCTGCGCATCATGGCGCGCGTCGCGGTGCAGTACGCCGGCATGGGCCTGGGCGGGGAGCGCATGCCGGCGGTGCTCGCGGTATCGCCGGATGGCGACCTGGGTCACCGCCTGCTCGCCATGCGCTCCGGCGCGGCCGCACTGTTCAGCGCGCCGGTGGATTCCCTGCGCGTGATCGGCAAGCTCGACGAACTGCTGCACGCCGACGCGCAGCCCGAGTGGCGGGTATTGCTGGTCGAACCCGACCGCGCCCATGCCGCCGAATCCGCGCGCGTGCTGGTCGAGCGCGGGATGACCGCGCGCCTGGTCAGCAACGGCCAGGCCGCGCTCGCCGCGATCGGCGACTTCCGCCCCGACGTCATCGTCATCGACCACGACCTGCCGGACGTGAGCGGTGTCGAACTCATCCAGCTAATCCGCCAGCAAAACGAATTCGCGGCGGTGCCGATCATCCTCGCTGCCGACGCGAACGGCACCGCACAGCGCTTCGACGCGATCGCCGCCGGCGGCGACGAAGTGCTGCTCAAGCCGGTCAAGGCGCGGCACCTGATCGGCGCGGTACAGGCGCGCGTGCAGCGCGCGCACTGGCTGCGCGAAGTGATCGGCAAGCCCGGCGGCCGGGATGCGCGCACCGGTTTGTATTCGCGCACCACCCTGATCGAGAAACTCGAGACGGCGCTCGGCGACCGCTCGGCGGCCTTGCTCTACATCGCGCTCGACCGCGCCGCGCTGTTGCGCGAGCAGATCGGCCTGGCCGGCCTGGCCGCGCTCGACGCCCACGTCGGCAACCTGCTGCGCAGCCAGCTCGACGAACTGGACTTGTCCGCGCAGTACCAGGATTTCCATTACTTCACCGTGTTGAACCGGCGCAGTCGCAGCGAACTGACCGCCGCCGCGGAAGTCGTTCGCGAAGCGCTGTGCGAACAACCGTGGCAATTCAACGGGCGTACTCACACGCTCAGCGCGAGCCTTGGCCTGGCCCTGCTCGGCGGCGAGAACGCGAGCGTCGACTCGGTGGTCACCAATGCGCAAGCCGCGCAGTTGGCCGCCGCGCACATGGGCGGCAACCGCGTGCTCTGGTTCGAGGCCAAGGAAGCCGCGCTGCTGCCGGTCGATCCGCTGCTGGCGGTGCGCGCGGTGCTGAGCCGGCCGCTGGTGCCCGAGCAGACGCAATACGAGTTCGCCGCGATCGCGCCACTCGCCGGCAAACTGCACGGCCAGTTCGAGCTCGGTTTCAAGGTGCGCAGCGTGCAGCATCCCGGCACCAGCATTTCCTATGACGAACTCGCGCCGGTCGCGATCGAATCCAAACAGATCGGGACCCTGGATCGCTTGTTGTTGCAGCATTCGCTCGAGGTGCGCGAGGAACAACTGCGCCGCGGCCGCCAATTGCGCCTGTTCGTGCCGCAGGCGGTGTCCAGCGCGATGGAGCCGGAGTTCGCCTGGTGGCTGGAAAGGCAACTCAAGGCGCGGCATCTGTCCGGCACCGGTCTGACCATCGAACTGGCCTGCTCGACCCTGATCGACGCCGGCGAACGCGCGCGCGAACAGGTCAAGGCGCTGCACCAGCACGGCGTGCGTTTCTGCCTCGTCGACTACGGCCGCGACTGGGCCGCGGTGCACGCGCTGAAGAACCTGAATGTGGATTTCGTGCGCCTGGCGCCGTCGCTGGTCGCGGAGCTGGGCAGCGCCAAATCCGTCAGCGACACGATGCTCGCACTGGTGCGCAAGGCGCATGCGAGCGGCGTCGCGGTCATCGCGCCGGAAGTCGACAGCCAGCAGCGCGCCCACCTGCTGCTGCGCCTGGGCGTGGATTACGGCATCGGCCCCGCGTTTGCTCGCCCGCAACCGCAGCCGGATTTCGATTTCAACAGACCGCTGTGGTAGAAATCGGAGCGCCTGCGCGATGCGTTGAATCGCATCGCGCGCGATGACTTCTGGTGAGACAGGATGTCGAACGGAAACCCACCACGAACGGTTTCCAGAAGTGCTTCTAAAGCATCCCGGTTTCGAGCTTTGCTACATCCGACATCATCGAATGGTTCCACGGCGGCTCGAAGGTGAGTTCCACGTTCGCCTCGGCAACGGTCGGGATCGCTTCGATCTTGGTGCGTGCATCATCGACGAGGATGTCGCCCATGCCGCAGCCCGGTGCGGTCAGCGTCATTTTCACATCCACCGTGCGCATGCCGTCGTCGCGGTGGCTGACATCGCACTCATAGACCAGGCCCAGGTCGACGATGTTGATCGGAATCTCCGGGTCGAAACAGGTGCGCAACTGTTCCCACACCAGCTTTTCGACATCGGCGTCGCTGCTGTGCTCGTCCACCACGATCGCCGGCGGCGGTTCCTTGCCAATCGCGTCGGCGTCCGCGCCTGCGATGCGGAACAGGTTGCCTTCGACGAACACGGTGAAACTGCCGCCGAGCGCCTGCGTGATGTAACCGTTCTGGCCCGCCGGCAGGGTCACTTGCTGGCCCTGCGGTACCATCACTGCGGCGCAGTCGCGCGCAAAAACGATCGGTTCGGAACTCTGGTTGTAGGCGCCCATCGCAAATCCGTACGAATTTGGTCCTCATTATCGCAGGAACCGAAGCGGATTGCCGCCGCCGCGTCTCGCGCCGTCAGGATTCCTTGATCTGCGACAGGCACTCGGCGAGGATCCGCACGGCAGCTTGCAGGTCCGCCGGCGGCAAATCGGCGTAGCCGAGCAGCAATCCCGGATGCCGCAACGGCTTCTGGCAATACGGCGCCACGAGATAGATGCCGACGCCGCGTGCGCGCGCACGTTCGACGAGCGCCCGCGCCTGCGCATGGCTCGCGCGCGGCAGCCAGGCGAGGATGTGCATGCCGGCGCTGGAATCGGCGACCTCGACCGCATCGCCCGCGTATCGCTGCAAGGCGCCAAGCAACGCGCTGCGGCGTGTGCGCAACGTGTTCGCGGCGCGGCGCAGATGGCGTTCGAACGCGCCGCTGCCGATCAGGCGCGCAAGCGCCGCTTGTTCGATCGCCGTGCTGCCGCGATCGGTCAGCCACTTGGCCGCGACGAAGGCCTCGCGCAATCCCGGCGGTAGCACCATGTAGCCCAGGCGCAGCGCCGGGAAGATCACCTTGGAAAAACTGCCGACGTAGAGGACGCGGCCGGCGCGATCGAGCGACTTGAGCGCGGCCAGCGGGCGCGTGCCGTAGCGGAATTCGCCGTCGTAGTCGTCCTCGATCAGCCAGCAGCGGCGGCGCTGCGCCCAGTCGAGCAATTGCATGCGGCGCGGCAGGCTCAGCACCGCCCCGGTCGGAAACTGGTGCGAGGGCGTGACCACCGCCAGACGCGTGCGGCCATCGCGCGGCAGTGCGTGCGTGACCAAACCGTCGCCGTCGACGCGGCAGGTGCGGATGACGGCACCGCGCGCGGCGAATACCTGGCGCGCGCCCTGATAGTGCGGATCCTCGAGCAGCATGCGGTCCCCGGCATCGAGTAGCACGTCGGCGGCAAGCGAAAATGCCTGCTGCGTACCGTTGACGATCAGCACGTCGTCCGCTGAAGCGGATATGCCACGGCGCCGCGCAAGGTATTCGCAAATCTGCGTGCGCAATTCGGGCAGGCCCTGCGGATCGGGATAATCGGTCTGCACGTGCGCCGCCGCCTGGTTCAGCGCACGCCGCCACGCGCTGGCCAACTGCGGATTCGTCATCGGCAAGCCGTACTGCAGGTTGTAGCGCAACCCGCGATGCTGGCGCCCCGGAATCGCATGGTCGTAAACCTGCTGCATGCGGCGCCCGCGCCGCGACAGCGCCGGCGCGCGCGTGGACTCATGCACCGACGCGGCGACAGGTCGCTTCGTCGCCGCGGCGAAGGCGGCGACGTAGCAGCCCGAACCCGAACGACCTTCGATCAAACCTTCCTCGGTAAGCAGCGCATAGGCGGCGAGCGTGGTGTTGCGCGAGATTTCCAGTTCGCGCGCGAGCGTGCGCGTGGCCGGCAGGCGCGTGCCCGGCGCGCAGCGCCCATCGAGGATCGCCTGCTTGAGCGCACGCGCCAATTGCAGGTAGCGCGGCCCCTTGTCGTCGAGTTGCAAGAACATCGTGGCTCCATCAATCCGGCGGAAACCGGCACTCGCCGGAGCCAATCTGAGGGTTTAGATTGAACGCGTCAAGCAGGCGGGGGAAATCCATGTACAGCGTCGACTTCATCTTCGAGCCCGGCGACTACGACGACCGTTTCCACGAACTGAACGCGATCATCGACGCCGTCGCGCGCGCAACGCCGGGTTACCTCGGCGTGGAGTCCTGGCGTTCGCCGGACGGCCGCCTGCGCAACGCGAAGTATTACTGGGAAACTCTGGATGAATTGCGCGCGTTCTCGCAGCACCCGCAACACCTGCAAGCCAAGCGCGAGTATCAAAAGTGGTATCGCGGCTACCACATCGTGATCGCCCAGGTGATCAAATCCTATGGCGACGGCGCGATCGCGCATTTCACGCCGAACGAGAAAGACCGGCTGACTTGAAAAGGAATCGACGATGACCTGGCCAACACCCGTCACCCTGCGCGGCGAACGCGTCACGCTCGAACCGTTGCGCCACGACCATCACGACGGCCTCGTCGAGTCGGCGCGCGACGGCGAGCTGTGGAACCTGTGGTACACGCTCGTGCCGACGCCGCAGACGATGCGCGCGGATATCGACCGGCGCCTCGCCCTGCAAACCGCCGGCAGCATGGTGCCGTTCGCCATCATCGCCAATGCGACGCAACACGTGGTCGGCGCGACCGGCTTCATGAACATCGACGCGGAAAACCGACGTCTGGAAATCGGCCACACCTGGTACGCGGTCAGTGCGCAGCGCACCGGCATCAACACCGAGGCCAAGCGCCTGCTGCTGGCGCACGCGTTCGAGGAACTGGATTGCATCGCGGTCGAGTTCCGCACGCATTTCTTCAACCGCGTCAGTCGCACCGCGATCGAGCGCCTCGGCGCCAAACTCGACGGCATCCTGCGCAATCATCGCCGCGGCGCCGACGGCAACCTGCGCGACACCTGCGTGTACAGCATCATCGCCGGCGAATGGCCGACCGTGCGCACGCATCTTGACTACCAACTCGGCAAGCCCCACTGACACCAGCACGCCGCATGCCGTAGCATGCGCGGTTTCGCCACGAACCGCGCCGATGCCAACTGCACCACCACGCAAGACACCGGGACCGTTTTCCTGCCTCGCCACCACCGCCATCGCCGGGCTCGCCGCCGGCGCGCTGTGGTGCCTGCTCGCGCTGGGCCTGACCCGCGGCGCGGAATTCCTGATCGTGCCGCTTGGCGCCGCAATCGGACTGTATTTTCGCTGGCTGGGATTTCGCGGTTCGCGCGCTGCGATCTGCGCGACATCCGCCGTGCTGATCGCCTTTGTCTACGCGCAATGGCTGTTCGCGGCCGTGCGCGTGGCGCAGATGCTCGGCTTTGCGTTACGCGCAACCCTGTTCAAGATGGACTGGGGACTGGCGTTGCATGCCGCGAGCGCGAATCTCGCCGTTTGGGATTTTGTGTGGCTGGCGCTGGCGCTCGTGATCGCTGTCGCAACAACACGGATTGCTGCGTCCCGCTAATCCCTTTCGTGCGGCTCTTCCTTCTGCGCGTGACTAGTGTCCCCCGCCCCCATCTACCGCCTTCAATCCGGCGATCAAACCGCTCGCCGCGGCCTGACCGTCGGCGTAGAGCATGCGGCAATTGTCCTGGTAGAACAGCGCATTCTCGATGCCGGCAAAACCTGTTCCCTTGCCGCGCTTTATCACGATGACCTGCTTGGCCTTGGCGACATCCAGGATCGGCATGCCGTAGATCGGCGATGACTTGTCGGTCTTGGCGACGGGGTTGACCACGTCGTTCGCACCGATGACGATGGCGACGTCGCAGTTCGGGAATTCCGGATTGACGTCGTCCATGTCGGCGATGAGGTCGTAGGGCACGCCGGCCTCGGCGAGCAGCACGTTCATGTGGCCGGGCATGCGTCCGGCAACCGGGTGGATCGCGAATTTCACGCTCTTGCCGCGATCGATGAGATTCTTGGACAGTTCCCATATCTTGTGTTGCGCCTGGGCTACGGCCATGCCGTAGCCGGGCACGATGATGATCTTCTCGGCCATGTAGAGCAGCGAGGCCGCGTCGTCCGCCTCGATGGGCTTGAGCGAACCGGAAATTTCCTGCGCGGCGCCGCCGCCCGAACCAAAGTTCGAGAACAGCACGTTGCTGATCGAGCGATTCATCGCTTTCGCCATCAGGCGCGTGAGCAGGGTGCCAGCCGCACCAACCACGATGCCGGCGATGATCAATGCGATGTTGCCCTGCACGTAACCTTCGAAGCCGACGGCCAGGCCGGTGAACGCGTTGTACAGCGAGATCACGACGGGCATGTCGGCGCCGCCGATCGGCAGCGTCATCAAAATCCCGAACAGCAGTGCGGCGGCGAAGAACAGCACGATGGTCTGGGTCTGCGGATGCAGCACCACCATCGCGCCAAGCACGACCGCGGCGAGGAAGCACAGGCCGTTGACTAGTTGCTGGCCGCTGAAGCGGAAGGTCTTGTCCATCCAGCCCTGCAGCTTGGCGAACGCGATCAGCGATCCGGTGAACGAGATCGAGCCGATCAGCGCGCCGATCACGGCGAGGACGATCTGCGAGGGGTTCACCGCCGGCATGCCGGGAACGAAGCGCGGCGCATTGGCGATCGCGGCGAAGCCAAGCAGTGCGCTGGCGCCGATCGCCGCGGCCGAACCGCCGCCCATGCCGTTGTACAGCGCGACCATCTGCGGCATCGCGGTCATCGCGACGCGCTTGCCGCTGTACCAGGCGATGACGGTGCTGATCGCAATGGCGACGAAGATCAGCGCCGCATTTTCAATGAAGATTCCGTGTGCCCCGCCATGATGGAAAAACGTCGCGATCACGGCGACGAGCACGCCCACGCCCGCCCACTGGATGCCGCTGCGCGCGGTCACTGGCGAGGACATGCGCTTGATGCCCATGATCAGCAGCACGGCGGCGATGAAATAGCTCGCCTGGATCAGGTAGGAGATGACTTGCGCGGAGTTCATGGTTTGTTCTCCGTCTTCTTCGAGGACTTGAACATCTCGAGCATGCGTTCGGTGACGACATAGCCGCCGGCCGCGTTGCCCGCGCCGAGGAAGACGCCAATGAAGCCGATGACCTGTTCGGTCGGCGTGGTCGCTTCGCCGAGCGCGACCATCGCGCCGATCAGCACGATGCCGTGCACGAAATTCGAACCGGACATCAGCGGCGTGTGCAGGATGACCGGCACGCGCGCGATGATCTCGTGGCCGGTGAAGGCGGCGAGCATGAAAAGATATAGCGCGAGGAATCCGTCGATCACTTGGCACCTCCTTCGACAAGCTGCTTCGTCGCTTCGTGCTTGATCTCGCCCGCATGCGTGACGCAGGTCTTGGCGATCAGCTCGTCTTCCCAATCCAGCGTCAGCGCGCCATCCTTCAAGCTCAATTCGAGGAAGTTGTACAAGTTTTTTGCGTACAACTCGCTGGCGTGGATCGGCGCCGTGGCGGCCAGGTTCACCGGACCGATGATGCTCACGCCGTTGGACGACACGATGGTCTTGCCGGCCTCGGTCAGTTCGCAATTGCCGCCGGTTTCGGCAGCGATGTCGACAATGACCGCACCGGCCTTCATGCCCTCGACCATGGCCTTGGTGATGATGCGCGGCGCCTTGCGCCCCGGCACGGCGGCAGTGGTGACGATCACGTCCACGCCCTTGATGTGCTCGGCCAGCGCGGCCTGCTGCTGGGCGCGTTCCTCGGCCGTGAGTTCGCGCGCGTAGCCGCCCGTACCCGCGGCGCTGACGCCCAGCTCGACGTATTTCGCGCCGAGCGACTGGATCTGCTCCTTGGTTTCCGGGCGCACGTCGAAGCCTTCGACCTGCGCGCCGAGGCGACGCGCGGTGGCAATCGCCTGCAAGCCGGCGACGCCCGCGCCGACGATCAGCACCTTCGATGGCCGCACCGTGCCGGCGGCCGTGGTCAGCATCGGGAAGAATTTCGGACTCGCTTCCGCCGCGATCAGCACGGCCTTGTAGCCGGCGATATTGGCCTGCGACGAGAGCACGTCCATCGCCTGCGCGCGCGTCGTGCGTGGCAGCAGTTCCATCGCGAAGCTGGTGATCTTGCGGTCGCGCAGCGCCTTGATGCGCTCGGGCGCCAGATGCGGCGACAGATAACCGACGGTCACGCTGCCTTCGCGCAAGCCCGCGATTTCTTCAAGTGAGGGCGGCTGCACCGTAAGCAGCACGTCGGCGCGACCGAGCACGGTGCGCGCATCCGCGCCGATTTCCGCGTCCTTGTAGGCCGCATCCGGAAAACTGGTCTGGCCAGCACCGCGTTCGACGAGCAAGGCCGCGCCCTTGGCCTTGTATTTTTTCGCCACGTCCGGCGTCAGCGCCACGCGGCGCTCGCCCGCGACTGACTCGCGCACCACGCCAATGGTGATTGCCATGAATCCCTCCCGATGCGGCGGCAAGACTGGCGATGCTAACCGAGGCCGCGCGCCTTGACCATAGCGCGCCGGGCACATTGGCGCACTTGGCGCAATGACGTGCGTCAATGCCTGTGCTGGCGTATCTTTGGAAGAATACGCGGCCGTTCCCGGGAATCCCACATGAGCACCATCGAAACCTACGACGACAAGGTCGTGCGTCTGTTCCTGTTCGCCTCGGCCGTCTGGGGCATCATCGGCATGCTGGTCGGCATGTACCTCGCCGCCGAGCTGGCATGGCCGTTCTTGAACCTCGACATCCCGTTCCTGACCTTCAGCAAGCTGCGCCCGGACCACACCTTCGGCGTGATTTTCGCGTTCGGCGGCTCGGCCCTGATGGGTACCTGCTACTACGTCGTGCAGCGCACCGGCCACACGCGCCTGGCGCTGCCGCGCCTCGCCGAATTCACGTTCTGGGGCTGGCAGCTGATCTGCGTGCTGGCGATGGTGACGATGCCGCTGGGCATGACCCAGAGCAAGGAATACGCGGAACCCGAATGGTTCGTCGACATCCTCATCGCCGTCGTCTGGGTCAGCTTCGGCGTGGTGTTCTTCGCCACGCTCGCGCGCCGGCGCATCCGCCACATCTACGTCGCGAACTGGTACTACGGCGCGTTCATCATCGCGGTCGGACTGCTGCACATCGTCAACAACATCGCCATACCGGTGTCGATGACCAAGTCGTATCCGGTCTACTCCGGCGCGGTCGACGCCATGGTGCAGTGGTGGTACGGCCACAACGCCGTCGCGTTCTTCCTCACCGCCGGCTTCCTCGGCATGATGTACTACTTCGTGCCGCGCCAGGCGCAGCAGCCGTTGTGGAGTTACCGCTTTTCGATCGTCAATTTCTGGGCACTGATCTCGATCTACATGTGGGCCGGCTCGCATCACCTGATGTACACCGCGCTGCCCGACTGGGTGCAGTCCGTGGGCATGGCGTTTTCGCTGGTACTGCTGATGCCGAGTTGGGGTTCTGCCGTGAATGGCCTGTTCACGTTCAACGGTTCCTGGCACCGGCTCAAGGAAGATCCCGCGGCCAAGTTCATGGTGCTGGCCCTGGTGTTCTACGCCGCCGCCACGTTCGAAGGCTCAATGATGGCGATCAAGACGGTGAACTCGCTGTCGCATTACACCGACTGGACCATCGCCCACGTGCACTCCGGCTCGCTCGGCTGGGTGGCGATGATCACGATCGGTTCGCTGTACGCAATGGCGCCGCGCGCGCTCGGGCGTCCGGCGATGTATTCGCGCCGCGGCATGGAAGTGCATTTCTGGCTGCACCTGACCGGCACCCTGCTCTACGTCATCGCCATGTGGATCGCCGGCGTGACGGAAGGGCTGATGTGGCGCGCGACCAATCCGGATGGTGCGCTCACGTATTCCTTCCTCGACAGCCTGATCGCAATCAAGCCGCTGTACATGTTCCGCTGGTTCGGCGGCGTGCTGATCTGGCTCGGCATGTGGGTGATGGCGTGGAACCTGTGGTACACCGCCGCCGACGCGCGCAAGCCGATCATCTCGCCGATTCCGGTTCCGATTCCGGAGCCCGAACCCAGGCAGACGCCGGCACCGCTGCCGGCGCAGGGTTGAGGAGTCCGCCATGGCCTACCGTCATTTCGAGTTCATCGAAAAACACGCCTGGACGCTCGGCATCCTCACCGCGATCATGGTTTCCATCGGCGGCCTGGCCGAAATCACGCCGCTGTTCATCGAAGCGAACAAGGTGCAACCGGCCGAAGGGGTGAAGCCCTACGACCCGCTGCGCCTGGCCGGGCGCGACGTGTACGTGCGCGAAGGCTGCTACTTGTGCCATTCGCAGATGATCCGCGCGCTGCGTTTCGAGACCGAGCGCTACGGGCATTATTCGACGGCCAGCGAATCGGTCTACGACCGCCCGTTCCAGTGGGGCAGCAAGCGCACCGGACCGGACCTCGCCCGCATCGGCGGCAAGTATTCGGACCTGTGGCAGCGCCTGCACCTGACGGATCCGCGCCAGGTCGTGCCGCAGTCGAACATGCCCGGTTACCCGTGGCTGTCGCTCGCCCTGATCGACGGCCGCGACATCCAGGCGCGCATGCGCGTCCTGCGCCTGCTCGGCGATCCCTACACCGACGCCGACATCAAGAGTGCGCCCAAGGCCGTGGCGGGCAAGACTGAAATGGACGCGCTGATCGCCTACCTGCAGGGCCTGGGCATCGACAACGAACCGCAGAAGCCCGCGGCGGCAGCCGGAACCAAGCCCGAAGCGCCTGCATCCGACGGAGGTGCGCCATGAACCCGATCTGGGGACCCATCGCCGGCGGTTTCATCATCGCCATGATGATCATGTTCATCGGCATCTGGATCTGGGCCTGGCTGCCGTACCACAAGCGCACATTCGGCGATCTGGCGCGCTTGCCGATGGAAGATGAGGATGCGGCCGCCACCGCGACGGAGGACAAGCCATGAGCAACGGCTGGTCGCTGTGGGTGATGTTCCTGGTGGTGTTCAACATGGGCATCACGTTGTTCCTGTTCCTGTGGGCGCCGCACGCGAAGATCCCGACGCTGCCGGACGGCACCAGCGGACACGTCTGGGCGCACGGCGTGCTGCGCGAAGGCGTGCGCAAGCTGCCGACATGGTGGATCGTCCTTTCCGCCAGCATGTTCGTCGCGGGCTTCGCCTACCTGTTCCTGTATCCGGGATTCGGCAACCACAAGGGTTATCTCGGCTGGACCTCGCACGCCCAGCTGGCGCGGGAAACGGCCGCGAATGATGCCCGCCTCGAGGCCGCCTTCCAGCGCTTCGACAAATATAGCGTCGAGCAACTCGCCGGCGACCGCGAAGCGCTGGCCATGGGCGAAGTACTGTTCCGCGACGACTGCGCCGCCTGTCACGGCCGCGAGGCGCACGGCAATCCGCTGCTCGGCGCGCCGAATCTCACCGACAACGACTGGCTCTACGGCGGCGACGGCAAGGCCATCCTGACCAGCATCCTCGACGGCCGCCGCGGCGCGATGCCGGCCTGGGGCCCGCAGTTCGGCGATGCCGGCGTGGAGAACCTCGCCAACTATGTGTTGAGTCTCTCCGGTGCCGCGCACGATGCAACGAAAGCGCTTGCGGGCAAGGCGCTATTCACGGTCTGCGCCGCCTGCCACGGGCCGGAGGGCAAGGGCAATCCCGCATTGGGCGCGCCGAATCTGACCGACGCGATCTGGCTCTACGGCGGCGACCAGGAATCCATGGAGACATCCATCCGCGAAGGCCGCAGCGGTATCATGCCGTCATGGCGCGCGCGCATCAGCGAGAACGATGCGCGTGTGATCGCGGCCTACGTCTATTCGCTGTCCCACGGTGATCCGACCAACACGAAATGACGCCACGCCACGCGACAATTCACGCGCGTGGTACCGCCAGGGCATCGTCTGGCTGGGCGCTGCCGTGTTCGCGGCGTCCATCGCCGGATGCATCTGGCTGATCGTCGTTGCCGAACGTCACGCCGATCCGCCGCTGCCGACAAGCGGACCGCAGATCATGAAGGTACCGGTCGCGCGGCCCGCACCGCCGCAGCCGGACAAATCGCCGTGAACGCCGGCACCTGTTGGCATTGCGGCGAACCACTGCCCGCCTATCCACCGCAAGCCGTCGTTGGCGGAATCGCGCACGCGGTGTGTTGTCACGGTTGCCGCGCCGCCGCCGAATGGATCGACAAACTCGGCCTCGCTGATTATTACCGCCTGCGCAGCGCCACGCCGCCGCGCGCACCCGATCCGCAGGCCGCGCAGCGCAGTGCGCAAACCTGGGCGCGGCAGGAATTGTCGCGCCACGTCGTGCGCACGCTCGACGCGGGACACAGCGAAGCGCTGCTGCTCGTCGACGGCATCCGCTGCGCGGCCTGCGTGTGGCTGATCGAGCGCGCCGTCGGCGCGGTGGCCGGCGTGGAATCGGTGCAGGTGAACGCGGCGGCGCGGCGCGCGCGCATCGTGTGGAATCCCGCGCGTACCGACCTTGCCACGATCCTCGCAGCGCTCGCGCAAACCGGATACTCCGCGTTGCCCTTGGATGCGGCCGCGCTCGACGACGTGCGCCGGCGCGAATCGCGCGCCGCGCTCAAACGCCTCGTGGTGGCCGGATTCGGCGCGATGCAGGCGATGATGTATGCGAGCGCGCTGTACCTGGGCGCGTTCACCGCGATGGACCCGGCCACGCGCGCTGCGATGCGCTGGCTCGGGTTGCTGGTCGCGACGCCCGTGGTGTTCTATTCCGCACAGCCGTTTTTCGCGGGTGCCATGCGCGCACTGCGTGCGCGCACGCTCGGCATGGATGTCCCGGTCGCGCTCGCCATCGCGCTGATCTACGCCGCCAGCGTCGTCGAGGCCCTGCGCGGCGGCGGCGAGGTGTATTTCGATTCGGTCTGCATGTTCGTGTTTTTCCTGCTCGCCGGACGCTACCTTGAAATGCGCGCACGCCATCGCGCCGGCAATCTTGCCGACGCCATGGCGCGCCTGGTGCCCGCCTTCGCCGACCGCCTGCGCGCGGACGCAAGCCTCGAGCGCATTGGCGCACTCGAACTTGGCATCGGCGACCGCGTACAGGTCGCACAGGGCGAACGCGTGCCTGCCGACGGCGTGCTGGAAAGCGCCGCCTGCCGCGTCGACGAGTCCCTGCTCAGCGGCGAATCCGCGCCGGTGAGCAAACGGCGTGGCGACACGCTCACCGGCGGCAGCGTCGTGCTCGAGGGTCCGATCGTCGCGCAGGTGACGCGAGTCGGCGCCGACACCGCGCTGGCCGGCATCGCGGCACTGGTCGCACGCGCACAGAGCGAACGCCCGCGCCTGGCGCAGGCGGGCGAGCGCATGGCGGCGGGTTTCGTGGCGCGCGTACTCGCATTGGCTGCGGTATGCGCGATCGGCTGGAGTTTTGTCGATCCGTCGCGTGCACTCGCCGCCACGCTCGCCGTGCTGGTCGTGTCGTGTCCGTGCGCATTCGCCCTGGCGGTGCCGGCGGCGTTGACGCGCGCGCTGTCCGTGCTCGCCGCGCGCGGCGTGTTCGTCGTGCACACCGACGCGATCGAGAATCTTGCGCTGGCCACGCACGCGGTCTTCGACAAGACCGGCACGCTGACGCAGCCAGATCTCGATGTCGCCGGAGTCGATGCCACCGATCGCGACACGGCACTGGCGCTGGCCGCGGCGCTCGCGCGCGGCAGCCATCACCCGATCGCACTGGCGCTGGCACGCACCGCCGAAAACCTTCCAGTCAAAACCGCCGTCGACGTACGCACCGTCACCGGTGGCGGACTCGAGGGCAGCATCACCGGGCGCCGCTTCCGCCTCGGCCAGCGCGCGTTCGCCATCGGCAGTGATGCCGACGTCGACGACGACAGCGTGATCTTGGCCGAAGACGGCAATGTCGTCGCCGCGTTCCGCCTGCGCGAACGCCTGCGCGCGGGTGCGCGTGAGGTGCTCGACGCGTTGCGCGCCGATGGCGTCACGATCGAACTTGCCAGTGGCGACGCGCGGGCGAAAGTCGCCGCCGTCGCGCAGCGGCTCGGCATCGAGGCTTGGCATGCGCGCATGAGTCCGGCCGACAAGCTCGAACGTCTGCGCGAGCTGCGTGCGGGAGGCGCGCGCGTCGTCGCGGTCGGCGACGGCATCAACGACGCGCCGGTGCTGGCCGGTGCGGATGTCGCGGTCGCCTTGGCATCGGGCGCGGAACTTGCGCAAGCCGCCGGCGACATCGTGCTCGACGGCGCGCACTTGCCGTTGCTGGCGCAGGCGCGCGCGATCGCGCGCGAGACGCTCGCCGTGCTGCGTCAGAACCAGCGCTGGGCGCTCGCCTACAACCTCGCCGTGGTGCCGTTCGGCGCGCTCGGTTTCGTGCCGCCGTGGCTGGCCGCGATCGGCATGTCGACGAGTTCGCTCGTGGTGATCCTCAACGCGCTGCGCATCGGCTGGAGTGTTCACGAATCCGCGCCGATCTCCGCATCCGCGCACATGCGCACGGCGCCATGAACATCCCGGCATGAACATACTCGTCATCATGATTCCGCTGTCGATCCTGCTGCTGATCGGCGCCGGCATCGCGTTCTTCTGGGCAGTGGAACACGACCAGTTCGACGACCTGGACACGCCGAAACTGTTGCCGCTGCTCGACGATCCGGCGCCGAAAACGCCGGATGCACATGCCGACGAATCGAAGGACGCGCCGGCGTGAACGACTCTCTCACCCTCGCTGCCGCGTTGCTGCTGGGCCTTGCCGCAAGCGGGCATTGCCTGGTCATGTGCGGCGGCATTTCCGCGGCGCTCGGCATCGCCACGGCCAAGCGCGCCGACGGCCGTCCGCGCCCGCTGCTGCTGATCGGCTACCAGCTTGGCCGCGCGACGTCGTACACGCTCGCTGGCTTGCTGCTTGGCGGCGCGCTCGGCACGCTGATCGGCGTGCTCGACATCGAAGCGGTGCGGCGCGCGCTGCGCGTGCTGTCCGCCGTGGCGCTGCTGTTCGGCGCGCTGGTCGCGTTTGGGCGCGTGCGCGATCCCGGCTTCGGCATCGGCCATCGCCTGTGGCAGCGCATTGCGCCGCTCGGCCGGCGCCTGCTGCCGGTGACGAGCCTGCCGCGCGCGCTCGCCTTCGGCTTGGTCTGGGGCTGGATGCCCTGCGGCTTCGTCTACACCGTGCTGATCATCGCGGCCTTGCAAGGCGATGCGCTGCACGGCGCGGCGACCATGGCCGCGTTCGGCATCGGCACCCTGCCGTCGATGTTCCTCGCCGCGTTCGGCGCGCAGCGTTTTGCCGGCTTCAGTGCAAAACCTGCGGCACGGCGCATCGCCGGATTCGCTCTTCTCGCCAGCGCGGTGCTCACGCTGGCCGGCCCATGGCTGCCGCATGCGCACTGGATGCAGGTTTGTTTGCCGTTCGCGTGCCGGACGAACTAGTCCGCATGGCTGCTATCCTTGGCATTCTTGCCGCAATCGCTTTTCCACATGGACTTGCTCGATCTACTCGATTCCCGCCGCTCCACGCCGGCGCGCCAGCTTGGCGAGCCGGGGCCGACGCCCGCGCAATGCGAGCGCCTGTTCGCCAGCGCGATCCGCGTGCCCGATCACGGCAAGCTCGTACCGTGGCGGCTGCTCACGATCGCGGACGCGACCCGCATCGCGCTCGGCGAAAGGCTCGCGCAAATCCATCAGCGCATCGAACCTGACATCGCGATGGCGCTGCTGACCAAGGATCGCGAGCGTTTTTCCTTCGCGCCGCTCATCGTCGCGGTGATTGCGCGCATTGACGAAAACCATCCGAAAATCCCGGCGCAGGAACAACTGCTGTCCGCCGGCTGTGTCGCCTACAACCTGCTGCTCGGCGCGCAGGCGCTCGGCTTCGGCGCGCAGTGGCTGACCGGCTGGGCCGCCTACGATGCCGATGCGGCCAAATTGTTCGGGCTGGGTTCGGGCGAGCGCGTCATTGCCTTCGTGCACATCGGTACACAGAAGGAATCTGCGCCCGAGCGCACGCGTCCGGCCTTGCGCGATGTCGTCGGCGAGTTGCGCCTGTGATGCAAACGGTTCACTTGATCGACGCGAGCCTGTACGTTTTCCGCGCCTGGCATTCGATGCCGCCGGATTTCCACGACGCCGACGGCGCGCCGGTCAACGCGGTGCACGGTTTCACCCGCTTCCTGTGCGATTTCCTCGAACGCACGCGGCCGACCCACATTGCCGTCGCCTTCGACGAATCGCTGACCAGCTCGTTCCGCAACGCGATCTATCCCGCCTACAAGGCCAACCGCGAGTTGCCGCCAGCGGAGTTGAAGGTGCAATTCGACTACTGCAAGCGCGTCGCCGTGGCGCTGGGACTTTGCGTGTTGCGCGACACGCAATACGAAGCGGACGACCTGATCGGCAGTGCGCTGACGGTCGCACGCGCGCACGGCATGCGCAGCGTGATCGTCTCGGCGGACAAGGATTTCGGCCAGCTCATCGGCGATGACGACGAGCAATGGGATTTCTCGAAGGATCAACACTGGGACGCGCATGGCGTCAAGCAGCGCCTCGGCGTGCGTCCGGACCAGGTAGTGGATTACCTCGCGCTGACCGGCGATGCCGTCGACAACATTCCCGGCGTGCCCGGCGTCGGCGCGAAAACCGCGGCGCAACTGCTCGCCAACTTCGACTCGCTCGACGCGTTGTACGCGCGCATCGAGGAGGTGCCTTACCTGCGCCTGCGCGGCGCCGGACAAACCTATGTGCGGCTGAAGGAACACCGTGCGCAAGCGATGCTTTCGCGCACGCTTGCGAGCATCGTGCTGGATGCGCCGGTGCCGGCGCATCCATCTGGCCTCGCACGTGCTGCCGCCGATGCCGATGCGCTGGATGCGCTGCTGGATTCGCTTCGCTTCGGGCCCTTGACGAAAAAACGCTGCCAGGCCCTGCGCACCTGATCAGTGCTTTTCCGCCGCGGGTACATCCGGCTTGATGTCGACTTTCTTGGGCTTGCTGGACTTGTCCGGCGCGATTTCAGTGGCACCGCCGCCGCTGACGCCGCTCTGGCCCCAGGCGAAGCGCAGGTTGCTGCGGAAAATCGTCGTCGGCGCGAGCTTGTCCGCGCCCGTCAGCACGCCGTGGTCGTCGTACAGGCTGCCTTGGCGGTTGACGATGGTGTAGAGCTTGTCGCCCGCGATCGTGCTGGCGCCGAGTTCGGTAAATTCGGCATGCGCGACGTCAAGCGGCATCGCGTTCGCGATCTTGCGTCCGTCCTTGTCCAGCTGCAGGCGCATGATGCGCTTGGGCACCATGCCGTCCTCGACGACGACCAGCGTGCCGTCGTACCACTGCATCGAAACAATGCCGCCGAGTACCAGAGTCGATTGATCGTAGGCGACCTGGAACGCCTTGCCGGTAGCAAGGTCGTAACCGAAGATACCGAGCGCATAGTCGGCCAGGTACAACGTGCGGCCGTCGCCGGACACGGTCAGCGCACTGAAACTGGTCAATTTCGGATTGTTCACGATATCGCGCAGCTTGCCGTCTTCGAGCTTGAAGATCTGCTTGCGCGCGGCATCGGCCGCGTAGACCTTGCCATCGGAGGCGACAATCAACGCGGTCAGTCGATGCGCGCCGGCGCCCGCCTCGAACGCGTATTTTTTCAGGAATTTGCCGCTGGCGAGGTCGAACTCGACGATGCCCGCCTTGCCGGCATTGTCGCCACTGAAGCCCCGATAGATCGTGGTCGAGGAGCTGCTCGCGTAGAGTTTGCCGCGCGCCGCATCGACAGCGAGCGCATCCACGCTCCACAGGCCGTTGTCCGCGTCGGGCTTGATGAAATCGGCAACCTTGCCGTGTGCATCCACGCGCCGGATCGAGCCGTCACGCACGCTGCCGACGAGCAGGTCGCCGCGCTTGGCGTCCCAGGCCAGCGCGTCGTACAGGTAATCGCCCTTGGGCAGGGTGAACGCGGCCCTGCCCTCGCCGAACTGCTTGGCGTTGACGTTGAGATTGGCGACCAGATAATCCCACACCTTGGTGCCGTGGATCGGATCGAAGCGCTTGTCGTTGGCGATGTCGTAGCCGAAACCCTGGGTCTGCATGCGGACCAGGGTGTCGTAGGCATGCGGCTTGTCGTCGATCTTCGCGTAGGCAAGCGCGAGTTGCAGCTTGAGTTCGCCGGAGTTCGGCGACAGCTCGCCCACGCGCTTGAGCACCCAGATGAAGCGCGGCATGTCGTTCTGCGCGGCATAGACCTGGCCAAGCGCGCTCAGCGCCGCCATGTCGTGGGACTGCTGGACCTGTTTTTCGGTCAGCGCCTCGGCGCGTTTGACCAGCTCAGCGCGGGCTTTGGCGGCGGCGTCTGCGGAGGGAGCTTGCTGGGCAGCGGCGGTGCACGACAGGGCCGCGGCCGCGGCAACCAGAATCCACGATTGAATGCGCAACGATTGAATCGGCATGGGCGAATCCGTGATGATGTGAGGCGGGTATGACCGCGGCGCCGCGGCGAAGTTCGCGCGTCGCGCAACGACATTCGGAAAGAAAGCTGCCCAGAATGACGCAAACACAGACGCTTTTCAACGGCCAGTGGCTGCGCCTGCGCAAACGCGGGCGCTGGGAATTCGCCGAGCGCACGAATCCCGGCGGCGGCGTGATCATCGTCGCGCTTACGCCGCAAGATCGCATCCTGTTCGTCGAGCAATGGCGCGAGGCGATATCGTCCAGGACCATCGAGATGCCGGCCGGCCTGGTCGGCGACCGCGACGGCACGCCCGGCGAAAACGCCGTGGATGCGGCGCGGCGCGAACTGCTCGAAGAAACCGGCTACCGCGCCGGGCGCGTGGAATTCCTGCTCGCCGGGCCGTCGTCGGCGGGCATGAGCAACGAGGTGATCGCGTTTGTGCGCGCTTACGATCTCGTGCGCGAGCACGCGGGCGGCGGCGACCACACCGAGGACATCGTCGTGCACGAAGTGCCGCGCCCGGATGCCCCGCGCTGGCTGTTGGCCAAGGCGCGCGCGGGCTACTCGATCGATCCAAAATTGTTCGCCGGACTGTATTTCCTCGACCACGCCGACGAATTGTTCGGCACGGCTGCCGATTGAGCGGCTATTTTGCCGATAGCGCACCGTCGCGCTGCACGCCTTCGAGCGTGGCCGCGCCAAGCGGCACGACGCGATAGCTCACGCGCAACATGCCGACCTGCGGATGCGCCGGATCGCCGCCGGCGTAGAGCGCGCCGTTCGCCGCGCTGAAACTGGCGGCGAGGTTCGGCGGAAGTCCGGCATCGCTGACCGGGTAGGCCCGCGGCGCATGCTGGGCGACCAGCAAGGCGGCATCGACAGCGAATGCGCCAAGCTTGAGCCCCGTCGCGGCAAACACGGTCGCAGCGAACGGCGCGTGCGGATTTTCGTGGCCTTTCGCCTCGCGAAACTTGCTCGAATCGGCCGGCGCATCCCAGCCGGTGTCGTAATTGCAGACGGCGCCGGCGCAATGCTCGCGCCATTGGAACATTTCCACATTGCGCAAAAGTACGGCAGCGGTGGCACTGACGCCCAACTGTGCATCGCGCACTTGGCCAACGGCCGTAAGCAAGCCGGTGACGCGCACGCGCCGACCGTCGTTGGCCTTGTCGACCTGCGCCGCGTCCACGGCCAACACGCCGGCGGGCGCACTGGCCAGCGACGGCAGGTGCAATGCCGACAGGTGCTTGCGCCCGACCCAAACAGCCACGCCGATCGCGATGGCGAGCACGACCACCAGTGGCCAGCGCATCGAGGATTTTTTCTTGCGCCTTGCCACGTCAGGCCACCAGGCCGGCCAATTCCGGCAATTCGTCGGTCGTGCCGAAGCGGCCTTTTTCGTCGCGCGTCACGCGCGCCAGCGCGCAGTGCACATCGTGAGTGAAGAACAGGCGCACGTTGCGCGCGAGTTTGTCTTCCAGAAACACGCGCTTCTCGTCGATCAGCATCTCGGGCGCGCGGTCGTAGCCCATCGTCACCGGCAGATGTACCCATGGCCTTCCCGGAATCAAATCAGCGCAGAACACCACTCCGCCCGATGGCATGACAACCTCCGCCAACATCAGCCCCGGCGTGTGGCCATCGCTGAAGCTGAAGCGCACGCTCTTGCCGAGTGCGAAGGAATGCGTGTTTTCCACCAGTTCCAGGCGTCCGGAATTCTCAAGCAACTCTGGCAGCTCGGGAATGAAGGAAGCGCGGTCGCGCGGGTGCGGATGCACGGCGCGCTCGAATCCACGCTTGCCGACGACGAATTTCGCCTTCGGGAACAGCAATGCAGGCGCCGCGGCTTCGCGCCACGGCGCAAGCAGGCCGCCGGCATGGTCGAAATGCAGGTGCGAGAGCACGACCACGTCGATGTCCTCGTGTCCGAAACCGGCCGCGCGCAGCGAATCGAGCAGCACATGGCGATCCTCGACCACGCCGTAGCGCTCGCGCAGCGCAGGCGAAAAGAATGCGCCGATGCCGGTTACGAACAGCACGTTCTTGCCGTCCAGATCCTGCGCGAGCAGTGCACGGCAGGCGAGCGGAATGCGGTTGTCCGCATCCGGCGCTATCCATTTTTCCCACATCGCGCGCGGCGCGTTGCCGAACATCGCGCCGCCATCGAGGCGCTGCGAATTGCCGAGAATGGACCAGAGTTTCATTTCACTTCACCCAACCCGGACGCATGGCGCGGATCGCTGGCGGCATCCAGCATGTTCATGCGCAAGTCCCAGGTCGCCACGTTCATGAAGCCCCAATGCCCGCGCTCGGTGATCTTGTAGCCCATGTCTTGCAGCGCTTTCGTCGTCGTCGCGTCGAACGCGTCGGCTTCCGCGTAGACGACGTCCGGCAGATATTGATGGTGGTAGCGCGGCGCGGCCGCGATTTGCGCGGCACTGTCGCCCTGCATGAACGCGAGAATGCCCTCGAACACCTGGGTGATGATGGTCGAGCCGCCCGGCGAGCCGATCACGCCGACACGTTCCGGACTGAATACAAATGTTGGCGTCATCGACGAAAGCATGCGCTTGCCCGGCGCCGGCGCGTTGGCTTTGTTGCCGAGGAGGCCATAGGCATTCGGCGCGCCAGGGACGAGGGCGAAATCGTCCATCTCGTTGTTGAGGAAAACGCCGGTGCCCGGCGGCACCAGGCACGAGCCGAAATGCGTGTTCACGGTCTGCGTCGTGGCGACCATGTTGCCGTCGGCGTCGATGATGGAAAAATGCGAGGTGTGCATGCCCGGATCGTGCGCCACGGACGATGGCAGCATCGCCGATGGCGTCGCCTTGTCCGGCAGGATGCCGGCGCGCAATCCGGCCGCGTAGGCGGGCGACAGCAGGGTATCGAGCGGCATCTTCACGAAATCCGGATCGCCCAGGTATTCGTTGTGATCGCGGAACGCGCGGCGCATCGCCTCGATGAAGTAGTGCAGGCGCTGCGGGCGCTCGAGCTTGGTGAGGTCGTAGCCGGACAGCACGTTGAACATTTCCTCAAGCGCCACGCCGCCGGACGAAGGCGGCGAAGCGGTGACGATCTTGAAGCCGCGGTAGTCGAAGTCCAGCGGCTCGCGTTCGACGACTTTGTAATCGGCAAGGTCGGCCGCCGTCCAGTCGCCGCCAGTTGCACGCACGGCCTTGAGCATAAGTTCCGCGGTCTTGCCGTTGTAGAAACCATCGTTGCCGTGCATGGCGATGCGTTCGAGCGTGGCGGCCAGATCCGGATTGCGGAACGTCCAGCCCGCTTTCGGCACCTCGCCATTCGGCATCAGCAGCGCCTTCGTCCCCGCATAGCGCGCGATCTGTTCGCGATGGTCGGCGATCGCCCCGAGGAAGGTCTTGCCGGGCTGGAATCCCGCGCGCGCGATGCGGATCGCCGGCGCCAGCGACTTGGCCAGCGGCAGCTTGCCGTAATGCGCGGCGAGCCAGACCAGCGCCGCGGGCTCGCCCGGAATGCCGGCGGCCAGCGGCCCGTACAGCGCGGTGTCGCGGTTCGGCGTACCGTCGGGTTTGCGGTATTGCGATTCCTTCACCGCCGCCGGCGCGGTTTCGCGCGCGTCGAGCATGATGTTTTTTCCGTCGCTGGCACGATGCAGGAGGAAGAACCCGCCACCGCCGATGCCGGAACTTTGCGGTTCGACCACCGACAAGGTCGACGCCACGGCGATCGCGGCGTCGAACGCATTGCCGCCTTCGGCCAGGACCTCGAAGCCGGCCTGGGTGGCGAGCCTGTGCGCGCTGGCGATGGCGGCATGGCCGGGGCGCTCGGCGGCATTCGCGCCGAAAGCCAGCGCGGCGAATGCGACAAATGCGGCAATGTACAGTTTTTTCATTTCGACTCCTGGCCGGTCAGCGTCTGGTATTTCGCCAGCAACGCGTCGTGCGATTCGACGTGGTCGGCATCGACGATGATGCACTCGACCGGACACACCTCCACGCATTGCGGCGCATCGTAGTGGCCGACGCACTCGGTGCAGCGCTCCGGCGCGATCTCGTAAATGACCGTTCCCGCCGTGATCGCCCGGTTCGGGCAGACCGGTTCGCAGACGTCGCAGTTGACGCAGGTGTCGAGAATCTTCAGTGCCATCTTCAATCAAATAACGAAATCGCGCGCAGCGCGACGATCACTCCCCCTCTCCCGCCGGCGGGAGAGGGCAAGGGGTGAGGGCGAACCACCCTCACCCGGCGCACTGCGTGCGCCGGCCTCTCCCGCCAGCGGGAGAGGCGTTCGCGTCACTTCATTTCGACGAATCGAAGCACCGCACCCGACTTCGCGATCGCATCCTGCACGCGCTGCTGGTCCGCCGTCGCACCGGCGAACAGCACCACCACATCCTTGAACGAACCGTCCTTGGCACCGGCGAACGCCTCCACGATAAGGTCGGCCGTGACCTTGGAATCCGGGCCGCCGAAGGCGAGCATGTTGCCTGGCAACACACCGCGTGCAACCGTGTTGGCGACGTTGTCGAGCTGGCTCTTGCGCGCGTCCTGCGCCTCCTGGCTGTCGCCGGCCGGCACGTAATACATGAACGGATGATTGGTCTTGACGCCCTCCATGTTGCGGGTGACGACCGAGACCAGGTACTTCTGCCACGCCGCGTCGTCGGCGCCGGCGGCGGGCAGCGGCACCGGCTTGGCCGCCTCGGCCGCGGCAACGTCCGCAGCGGCTTTCGCCTTGTCCTCGTCGCTCGGGCCGCAGGCAGCGAGCATGAACACGCTGGCCAGCGCCAGGAAAATTATGCGAATCCGGTTTTTCATGATTTCACCTTTGCTTTTCGGGAATTTTTCCAGCGGTTGCGCAGTGCCTTCTGCACCGCCGGGTGGACGAAATCGGAAACGTCCCCGCCCAGGCGCGCGATCTCGCGCACCAGCGAGGACGATATGAAACTGTACTGCTCGGCCGGCGTCAGGAACAGGGTTTCGGCATCCGGGATCAGGTGTCGGTTCATGCTGGCGAGCTGGAATTCGTACTCGAAATCCGACACGGCGCGCAGGCCGCGCAGGATCACTCCGGCGCCGGTTTCGCGCACGAAATTCGCCAGCAGCGAGGCGAACCCGCGCACTTCCACGTTCGCGATGTCGCCAAGCGCGGTCCTGGCCAACGCGATGCGTTCGTCCAGGGTAAAGCTCGGGCTCTTGCCCGCGCTCTGGGCGATGCCGACGATCAGACGGTCGAACAGCGGCGCGGCGCGACCGACCAGATCGGTGTGGCCGTTGGTGATCGGATCGAACGTGCCGGGATACACCGCGATGCGCGCGCGAGGCTGCTTGGAAGATGCTTTGGGCATGGCCGCTAGAGCTTAGCGGATGGCCCCACGCGACGATAGAGCGCAAAGCGAACTTCGCCAGCGTGGCCTTCGCGATGCAGCGCCCAGTTTTGCGGCAATTCCGGCTCGGCATCTGCCGGCGATTCAACGTATATCCACGCCGATTCCAGCAGGCGGCCGTGCGCTTCCAGCGCCCGTGCCGCATCGCCCCACAGGTTTGCCGCGAACGGCGGATCGAGGAACACGATGTCGAAATGTTCGCTTCCCTGCGCCAGAAAACGCACGCCATCGGCGACATGCACGCGCGCAGCCTGCTTGAGCCGGTCCAGGTTCGCGCGTATCAAATCGGCAAGTCGGGCATCGACTTCGACAAAATCCACCTGCGCGGCGCCGCGCGACAACGCTTCGATGCCGAGCGCACCGGTGCCGGCGAAAAGGTCAAGGCAGCGAGCGCCCTGGATGACCGGCGCGAGCCAGTTGAACAGGGTTTCGCGCGCGCGGTCCGGCGTCGGGCGCAACCCCGGCTTGTCCGGCACGGCGACGCGCGAGCCGCGCAACGAGCCGCCGATGATGCGCAGTTTGCCGGGAGGGGGCGAGGGTCGCGGTGTTACCATGACGCCATTGTCGTGGAAGTCGATGCGCAATGCTCAAGTTCTGGAAGAAACAGGAATCGGAAAGCGGAAACCGCAAGCCGGAAAGCCCTGCCGAAAACCCCGAATCGGTGAAAAAGACCTGGCGCGAACGCCTGGCCGGCAGCGTGCTCAATCGCGATATCCGCGATCTGTTTGCGCGCCATCCCAAACTCGACGAGTCCCTTCTTGACGATCTCGAAACGATTCTTATCGGCGCCGATGTCGGCGTCGCCGCCAGCACCGAGTTGATCGAAGCCTTGCGCGCGCGCCTCGCCAATCGCGAATTCGCCGATGCGGGACAACTGCTGGGGGCGTTGCGCAAACGCCTCGTCGCCCTGCTCGTGCCGGTCGCACAGCCGCTGCGCATCGATTCCGCACACAAACCCTTCGTCATTCTCATGGTAGGCGTGAATGGCGTCGGCAAGACCACGACCATCGGCAAACTCGCGCGCCGATTGAAGAACGACGGCCACGAGGTGATCCTCGCCGCCGGCGATACCTTCCGCGCCGCAGCGGTCGAACAGCTCAAGACCTGGGGTGAACGCAACCAC
Organism: Rudaea sp.; assembly: GCA_035473575.1. GTDB lineage: Bacteria > Pseudomonadota > Gammaproteobacteria > Xanthomonadales > Rhodanobacteraceae > Rudaea. The sequence continues at coordinate 28,328 of DATIOA010000169.1, forward strand.
GTGGCGGTGATCGCCCAAACTTCCGGCGCCGATGCGGCCAGCGTGATCTTCGACGCGCTGCAATCGGCGCAATCCCGCGGCGCCGACGTGCTGATCGCCGACACCGCCGGTCGCCTGCACACCCAGGGCGGCCTCATGGACGAACTCGCCAAGATCCGCCGCGTGCTGGCCAAACTCGATGCGCAAGCGCCGCACGAGGCCCTGCTCGTGATCGACGGCACGACCGGCCAGAACGCGATCAACCAGGTACGCCAGTTCAAGCAGGCGATCGGCGTGACCGGGCTCGTCGTCACCAAGCTCGACGGCACCGCCAAGGGTGGCGTGGTGTTTGCGCTCGCACGCGAATTCGGCCTGCCGATCCGCTACGTGGGCTTGGGCGAAACGCTGGACGACCTGCGCGAGTTCGATGCGACCGCCTTCGTGGATGGACTGTTGCCCGAATCAATCGGCAATGCCTGAATCGTTTTCCCGGCGCTTGTTGACCTGGTTCGACCGGCACGGCCGCCACGACCTGCCGTGGCAGCATCCGCGCACGGCCTACCGGGCGTGGATCGCCGAGGTGATGCTGCAACAGACGCAGGTCGCCACCGTCGTTCCGTACTTTTTACGCTTTGTGGACAAATTCGCATCGTTGCGCGCACTCGCCGAGGCCAATCTCGATGACGTGCTGGCGCAGTGGTCGGGACTCGGCTATTACAGCCGCGCACGCAACCTGCATCGCGCCGCGCAGATCTGCGTCGATAAATACCGCGGCGCGCTGCCGCGCGATTTCGAAAAACTATCCGCCCTGCCCGGCATCGGCCGATCCACTGCCGGCGCGATCCTCGCGCAGGCGCACGGCCTGCGCTTCGCCATCCTCGACGGCAACGTCAAGCGCGTGCTCGCGCGCCATCACGGCGTGTCCGGCTGGCCGGGCGCGACAGCCGTGCAGCAGAAGTTGTGGGCGCTGGCCGAAACGCACACGCCGCACGAACGCATCGCCGACTATACGCAGGCGATCATGGATCTGGGCGCGACCGTGTGCACGCGCGCCAAGCCGCGCTGCGCGCATTGTCCGCTGCAGCGGACTTGCGTTGCGCATCGCGAGGGCACAACCGCGCAATTGCCCGAACGCAAACCACCGCGCGCTCTGCCCACGCGCAGGACCATCATGCTGCTGCTGCGCGACCACGCCGGACGCATCCTGCTCGAACGTCGCCCGCCGACGGGCGTGTGGGCACAGTTGTGGAGCCTGCCCGAGGCCCCGGATGCCAATTCCGCGCGGCGTGGATTGCCGGCGCGCATCGTGTTTCACCCACTACCGCCATTCACGCATACGTTCAGCCACTACCGACTTGAAGTCGAACCATTGCACGCAAAGGTCGATTCAGCGCCGCGCATCGCGGATGCACCGGATCGACGTTGGCTGCATCCGCACGAGGCCGCAGCGCTGGGTCTGCCCGCACCAGTACGCAAACTCATCGCCAGCATTGAGGAGAAAAACTGATGTCACGCATCGTGTTCTGCGCCAAGCTCAAACGCGAAGCCGAAGGGCTCGGATTCGCACCCTACCCCGGCGAATTGGGCAAACGCGTATATGCGCAAATCTCGCAGGAAGCCTGGCGTGCGTGGCTCGCGCACCAGACCATGCTCATCAACGAAAACCGCCTCTCGCCGCTCGACCCGAAAGCGCGCAAGTTCCTCGAAGCGGAGATGGAGAAATTCCTGTTCGGCGAAGGCTCGACCGCGCCGCCGGGTTATTCGCCACCGGCCGCCTGAGGCTTGTCGCTCCCGGCGGCCTTCTCGTCGTGCTGCAACGCCTTGTAATCGAGCGGCCGGATCTGCGTAATCCGGCAATTCTGGTGATCGAACACGATCGAATCGAACTTGGCATCCACGTGCATGGACGTGTTCTGCGTGATGCCGATGCCGCGCGCCCAGTCGAGGTTGTTGCAAGACTTCTCCACCGTGACGAGGTAAGCCATGTTGACCCCCGTCCAGACCACGACGTTGTCCTTGCCGACCACCTGCCACTGCCACAGGCTGACCATCGGGAACCGCTCGACCGGCGCCTGCGCGTATTTCTGGTAGCGCGCGAGTTGCTGCGCCATGTAGGCGGCGGTGTCGGCATGCGCCGGCAGCGCGATGCTGAGCGCGACAATGGCGAGCATGATGAGATAGCGCATGGCGACTCCTTGCAAGCGGATCATGCGGGACTGACGCCGACACGCGCAATTTCGTCGCGTCCACGGCGGTTTTTCTTGACTCGCCTGCGTCGAACCGCTGTAATACGCGCCCTTCCGCGGTGCCGTCCGGCCCCGCACGCAAACCCCGTGGCCGGGTAGCTCAGTTGGTAGAGCAGGGGATTGAAAATCCCCGTGTCGGCGGTTCGATTCCGTCCCCGGCCACCATTCCAAATCAATCACTTAGCGAGAGTGGACCAATCGCAAATTTGGCCGCTGTGTCAAATTTGTGTCACTGATCCGACCCGCCGCCGCACGCAGGTTTTCGGTCGCCAGATGCGCGTAGCGCAGGACCATATCGAAGCTCGACCAACCGCCGAGTTCCATCAGTTCCTGCAGCCGCGTTCCGCTTTGCACATGCCACGATGCCCAGGTGTGGCGCAGATCGTGCCAGCGAAAACTGCGATCGATTCCCGCACGTACGACAGCCTGCTTCCATGCCCTCGTCGAACACCGGTCCACGGGCTTACCCTGATAAGTAAACACGTATACTTTGTGCTCTCCGAGCCGCGCCCGTAATACCGCGAGCGCGTCCTCGTTCAAGGGAACGCCAATGGCCCTTCCGGCCTTGGCCTGGTCTGGGTGTATCCACGCCACACCGCGACTTAAGTCCACCTGGTCCCATTGCAGGTAGGACACGTTGCGCTGCCGCAGGCCCGTCGCCAGCGAGAATTGCGCCATCACCTTGAGGTGCGCGGGCAACTCCGCCAGGAGCCGCCGCGCCTGCTCACGGGTCAGGAAGCAAATCCGCCGCTTCGGCTCCCGATACAGCCGGACTTTGGGAATGTGATCCATCCACTCCCATTCGTCCTTCGCCCGCCGCAATATCGACCGAATCAAAGCGAGATAGCGGTTTGCGTTGCTTCGGCTGGACTCGCCCGCCTTACGCTCCGCAATTTGATCGATCACCTCGCGAGTCACCTGATGCAGCATCAGGCGACCCAAGTAGCGATCCAACCACCGCAATTTCGCCACGTCTTTATCGTGCGAACGTTTGTCGCTGGTCTCCTTCACCCACCGTACGGCCGCGTCCTGCCAACTACGCTTGGGCTTGACACCCAAGCGTTGCGCTTCCCAATACCGGACCTTCAAACGGTCGAGGTATTCCTTCGCTTGCCGCTCGTCGCCAGTCCCAGAAGACTGGCGTACGCGCTGGCCGTTCGGTGAGGTGAATTCAACCCACCAGACATCACCGCGTCTTGATAGCCCCATGTAGATTCCTCCACGTTGGAGCCACTTAGCGGCGCTTGCCGTCGACCAGCGTAAAGCGCGCCGAGATAGACAGCAAGATCGTCTTCGAGGAACACCCAGCACTTGCCCGGTTTGGCCGCTTTGACGAGGCCTTGGCGGGCTTTGCGGCGCAGCACCGCAGGCGACATGCGCAGAAATTGCGCAGCTTCGCGCAGGTCGAACGTACGCAT
>DATIOA010000170.1:0-21893 GCA_035473575.1 Rudaea sp.
AGGCGTCAGAGGCGTTGGAAATCAACTCGCGCAGGAAGATTTCCTTGTGCGAATACAACGAATGCGTGACCAGGTGCAAAACCTGGGCGACTTCGGCTTCGAATGGGCGGGTTTCGGCGGCGGCGGTCATGGGATTCCCTCAAAAAGTGAATGCCACCCCGATATGGCCGAAGTGCGAATAATTCAAGCGCAATGCGCGCAACTCGGCACATGGAGGTGCCGCGCGCCGGCTTGCTCTGGAGCCGGTGCGACAAGCGTGGCGCGGCTTCGCCGCGACCGCTTGATCGACAATCGCGGCAGGATGCCCGATTTGTCGATGTCCCAATAAAGACAAAGCGACCGTCGTTACCGACGGTCGCCTTGGACGAGGAGCACAGACGCGACTCAATGCTCCAAGAGGGATGTTGCGGGTTACTCGGCAGACGCGGCGCGCTTGCCCAGGTCTTCCTGAATGCGTGCCGCCTTGCCTTCCAGCCCGCGCAGGTAATAAAGCTTTGCACCGCGAACCTTGCCGCGGCGCTTGACCGCAACCGAATCGATCACCGGCGAGTGCGTCTGGAACACGCGCTCCACGCCCGTGCCGTGCGAAATCTTGCGCACCGTGAACGCCGAGTTGAGGCCCGCGTTCTTCTTCGCGATGCAGACGCCTTCATAGGCCTGCACGCGCTCGCGATTGCCTTCCTTCACCTTGACGTTGACGACGACCGTGTCGCCAGGCCCGAAGTCGGGCAGCTTGCGGGAGATTTGCCGGGATTCGAATTGCTGCAGGATGTTCATGTCTTCACCACTTGTTGGGCTGGATTATATGCCGATATTTCGGCGGATTTACGGCCGATTTGATTAAAATTTCGTATCTTGTTGAAATTCAAGCAAAAGTTTTTCGTCTTCTCGATTCAGCTTCAACTCGGCCAAAAGCTCCGGCCGGCGTTGCCAGGTCCGTCCGAGGGCCTGTTTCCGGCGCCAGCGCGCGATCGCGGCGTGATCCCCGGACATCAGCACCGGCGGCACTTCCCCCAGCTCGTGACGCTCGGGCCGGGTGTAGTGCGGGCAGTCCAGCAGGCCGTCCGAAAACGAGTCTTGCCGGGCCGATTCCGCGTCGTTCAGGGCGCCGTCCTGCAGGCGGCCGATCGCATCGATCAGCACCGCCGCCGGCAGCTCGCCGCCCGACAGCACGTAGTCGCCGATGGAAAGCTCCTCGTCGACCTCGTGCCGCAGAAACCGCTCGTCAACGCCTTCGTAGCGCCCGCACAACAAAATCAATCGCTTCCGCTGTGCGAGTTCGGCCACCTTGGCCTGATCCAGCCGCTGTCCCTGCGGGCTGAGGTAAATCGTGTGCGCCGGTTCCACTGCCGCCGCCCGCGCCGCGTTCAAGGCCGCGCGCAGCGGATCAATCAGCATCACCATGCCCGGGCCGCCGCCAAACGGCCGCTCGTCCACACGGCGATACGCGTCGGTGGCGTAGTCGCGCGGATTCCACGCGTGCACCGCCAGCAACCCGCGTTCCTGCGCCCTGCCGATCACGCCGATCCCGGCGCACTGGGCGACGAAGTCGGGAAAAAGCGTGACGACATCCACACGCATTTGAAACTCCTAGAACTCCGGATCCCAATCCACCGTGATCCGTCCCGCCTTCAAATCCACTTCTTTCACGAACTGCCCGGTCACGAAAGGGATCAGGCGCTCGCGTTCACCCTGTACCACCAGCACGTCGTTGGCCCCGGTCGCGAACAGATGGCTGACCTTGCCCAAATCGACGCCTTCGACGGTGGCCACGGCGAGTCCTTCCAGATCAGTCCAGTAGTACTCGCCGCGTTTGGGCTTCGGCAGTGCCGAACGTGGAACCTGGATCGCCGCACCGACCAGCTTGGCCGCCGCGTCGCGATCGTCGCAGCCGGGCAACTTGGCTACCATGCCCTTGCCTTGCTCGTGCCCTTGCGCGGAAGCGACTTCGAATTCCGCACCCGCCAGCGTCAGCCGCCACGGCCGGTACGAAAAAATCCGCAGGCGCGGCTCGGTCCAGGATTCCAGCTTGACCCAACCGTCGACGCCATGGATTCCGACGATCTTGCCGACCGTCAAAAGTCGATCGGCAGACACGTGCGCCGGATCAGGCCGCCTTGGCCTGCTGGCTGGCCTGCTTGCCGGCCTCCTTCATCAGCCAGCGCACCTTGTCGGACAACTGCGCGCCCTTGGCGACCCACGCGTTGACCTTTTCGGTGTCGAGCTGCAGGCGTACATCCTTGCCGGCGGCGACGGGGTTGTAGAAACCCACGCGCTCGATGTTGCGGCCGTCGCGCGCCTTGCGCTCGTCGGCGACGATGATGTGATAGAACGGACGGCCTTTGGCGCCGCCGCGGGAGAGACGAATCTTGACCATGTTTATTTCTCGAGAATTTATAGGGTAAGAATTCACACGACCCAACCGGATGCACGCACAAACAGCTTGCGCGAGTCGGGAAAAACCGGGACCGTGAACCGCGTATTATAGCCAAAATCCGGGAAAAACAAAGCCCCCGCAAGGACTTGGGGCCACCGGTTTCAGCGTAACACCCGGATTTGCAACTGCACCCAGGACCCGCTCGTCGCCAAGGCCGTGATGGTCTGCTCACCGGTGGCGGCGAAGGCATGCTCGAAGGGCTGCGTGGAGCGGGTTTGCCCTTCCAGCTTGCCATTCACCAGCCACAGGATATGTCCGCGTTCGGCGCCCAGTGCGCGCAGGCGCAGGGTCGCGGGTTTGTCGCTGTTCGGCGCACGCGCGATCGCGGCACCGTCCGCGATGCCGTCGATGCGGATCGGCTGTGCCGCATCAAGACCATCGGCGGCGCAGCCGGCTTGCAGCGGCGGCACGCTGCTAGCGCGGCGCAGGTCCGGCGCCAGCCACGGATAGGCCAACGCCGGCCAGCGCGCGACGTCCAGCGTCCTTGCGTCCGCCATGGCGCAGCCGGGACTCAGGCGGCGACCACTGTGCGCATCCACACGCACCTGCACCAGGCCCGCGCTCCAGATCGTGGCGTCGCGCTCGGGCAGCGTCGGCGGAATCACGCCATTGAGGACCCACGCCGCGTGTTTCTGCTGGCAAATTTCCGGATGCCTGGGATCGAACGCAAGTCCCAGCGGCCAGCACACATCGGTCTGCGTCACACTGCGTGGCGGCGGTTCCGGCGTGGCCGCCAGCACGTTGCGCGGCAAGCCGTCGATGGCCTCGAACATCAGTGGCAGCGCGGTAACGGCACCATATTGACCCGGCAGCGGCGTGCCGTCCGGACGCCCGATCCACACCCCGACCGTGTAACGCCGCGTCGTGCCGACAGCCCAGGCGTCGCGATAGCCGTAGCTGGTGCCGGTTTTCCAGGCCACCCGCGAACGCGTGCCGGGATCGAACGTGTCGAGCCGATAACCCGGACGGGGATTGGCTTCGAGCATGGCGCGCACGATCCAGGCCGCGCCATCGGACAGCACACGGCGGTCGACGCTCGGATCGGCCTTGGTGAAGCGCACGCGTCCGGCAACACCGCCGCGATTGAGCGCGGTGTAGGCGCCGGCCAGGTCTTCCAGGCGCGCACCGCCGCCGCCGAGGATGATGGACAGGTTCGGCTCGACGCCACGCGGCAGCCGGATCGTCAGGCCGGCATTGGCGAGCCTGGCCATGAAGCGCGCCGGCCCGACGCGATCGAGCAGATCGACGGCTGGCACGTTGAGCGATTGGCGCAGCGCATCCGCCGCGGCAACCGGCCCCGCGAAGGCCATGTCGAAGTTGCCGGGGCGATAGGTGCCGAACGATTGCGGCGCATCCACGAGCAGGCTTTCGGAATCGATCAGGCCGTCGTCCAGCGCGAGTCCATACAGGAATGGTTTCAGCGTGGATCCCGGCGATCGCCACGCACGCACCATGTCCACGTGCCCCAGGCGCGCGGCGTCGCCGAACGCACCGGAGCCGATGTAGGCGCGCGCTTCGAGCGTGGCATTGTCGACCACGAGCAAGGCCGCGGACGTGCGCTCCGGCAAATGTCCGAGGTACTCGGCGACACGCGTTTCGAGTGCGCGTTGCAGATCGGCGTCGATCGTCGTGGTGATTCGGCGCGATTGCGGTTGCGCCTCGTGCAGGCGCTCGGCGAGCAGGGCCGCGTGCAGCGGCGCTTGCAGTTCGCGCGCGGCCACGCCCTCGATGCGTGCATCGCGCACGCTGGCGACACTCCACACATGCAGCGCGGCCATGCGCGCGAGTACCTTGTCGCGCGCAAGCCGTGCCGCCTGCGGATTGCGGTCGGGACGCAGCCGCGTCGGCGATTGCGGCAACACCGCGAGCAATGCCGCCTCCGCATGCGACAGGCGCGACGCAGGTTTGCCCAGATACGCCCAAGACGCGGCTTCCACGCCTTCAATGGTGCCGCCGAACGGGGCGTGATTGAGATACAGCGTGAGGATTTCACGCTTGGACAAATGCGCTTCAAGCTGGAATGCGCGCAGGATCTGGCGCAACTTGCCGCCGAGGCTGCGTGGCTGCGGATCGATGATGCGCGCGACCTGCATGGTCAGGGTCGAACCGCCGGAAACGATGTGGCCGTGGCGCACGAGCTGCGCGAACGCACGCGCAAGCGACATCGGATTCACGCCGGGATGCCACCAGAACCAGCGATCCTCGTACGTCAGCAGCGCTTGCAAGTACAGCGACGAAACATCGTCGAGGGTTACCGGATAACGCCACGCACCATCGATATCCGCAAATGCGCGCAATGGCGTGCCGTCGCGCGCCAGCACCACCGTGCTGCCGCCGTTGGCATCCGGCAGCGGCAGGGGGAACAGGCGATCGAGCACGAACATGATTGCGACAAAAACCGCGAAAGCTATCCCCGCGCGTCTGAGCCAACGCAACGTGCGAACGCGCAGGCCTCCCGCTCCCTCGGCGCCAGCGCGCGAAAGGAACGGGAAGCGCAGTTTCACGGCTCGACTACCTTGATCGTCGCCGGTTCGCTCTTGCCGATGCCGCGCGACTGCGCGAGGTACATGTCCTCGACCAGCGGCGGCGGCACGAGGTACGTGCCTGGCGACACCGCGCGCACGAGATAGAACACATGCGCGGCCTGGCCCTGATCGAGCTTGAGCGCAGCCACGTAGCGATCGTCGCGGAACTCTTCGTGCCGCACCTCGGCGGCCTGCGAACGATCCGACAGGGTGATGCCGTCGATCACCACGCCGGCCCATTGCTTGGCGTCGGTCAGGTTGAAGTTTTCGATTTCCAAACCGCCGGGCAACAGATCGGTGATCAGCGCATCGGGCAGGGCCTGCTTGGCTTCGACCGTGAGCCCCACGATCAGCGCGTCGCCTTCCTTGAGCGGTACCGGCGTCCACGCCTTGCCATCGAGCGTGTAGAACGCGCGGCGGATGGAGACGGCGCGATCGTCCGCAGCCGGTACCGTCGTCGGCACGCCGGCGATGTCGGTGCTCACGTACATGGGCAGGTCACCGCTCGGATTCATGCGCACGCCCGCGCGCAGATCGGCGGAATCGAAGGCGCGGCTCCAGATGCGGTCGGGCGACAGCTCCGTCGACTTCGCACCGATCGCGAGAGTGCCTGCGACGACGGTGTCGCCGTTGCCGATCAATTCCTTGCCAAGCCGTGCGATCGCGATCTGCTCCTGCGTGCTCAGCCAGTTCCAGTGGAAGCCATAGCGTTTCTGCTCGGCGTCGGCATCGCGCTGCTGCGAGGTGAGCGAACGCGCCAGGTCAAACACGCGCGCGTCGTACTCGGGCTTGGCGAGGCCATACTTGTGCGCCAGCGCGACCATCAGCGCGGTGTCGCGCAGGTCCGAACCGTAATCGCCGAGATACCACGGCCGGTCGACCTTCTTCGCGAATGCTTCCACGATGGCCTTCTCGGCGCGCGGCTGATCGCCCATCAACTTCAGCGCGATGCCCAGGTGAACCAGCGGCAGCGCCGTGATCGATTTGGAACGATCGTTGTCGAACAGCGCACGCAAGGTACCGAGCGGAGCGCGGTTCACGCGCGCGAGCACGTAGCCGGAATACGCCTCGTCGGCAAAGCGCATCGCGTCGCTGTGCTCGTAGTCGTAGTACGGATGACCGCCCGCGAGCAGATCGTCGTTCAGGCGCTTGAGCGCCTTCTGCAGGACATCGTCGGAAACGACAAAACCTTCCTCGCGCGCGCTTTCGAGGAAATCGACGACGTAGGGCGTGAGGAAACTCGGCACGTAGCTGTCGCCGCCCCACATCGAGAAGTTGCCGGAAGGAATCTGCATCGAAGCGATACGCCCGATCGCCGCGTCGATGCGCTGCTTGCGCTGATCCGGGGTGATCCCGGCGACGTGCAGGTTGTCCGCGGTTTTCTCATCAAGCAATAGATTGCCCCAGGCCTTGCTCGTGGTCTGTTCGATGCAGCCGTAGGGATATTGCAGCAATCCGGCGAGCGCACTCGCAAACGGCAGCGGCGGCAGGCTGGAAACGGTCAGGCGCGCGGTCACCGAATCCGGCAGCAGGCCGTCCAGCGCGTCGGCGCCAAGCGTGATCGGCACGAGCTTGTCGAGCGATCGCGCACTGCTGCGCAACACGGCCGGCCAGGCCGCACGCACCGGCAGATCGAAGTGCCGATCGATCTTGATGCCGCCACCCGATGTCGAAAGTGATGTCGCACTCACGTCGATCTTGCCGACGCCATAACCGGGCTGTGCGGTGAGCGGGAAATTGAGCGTGGCCTTGGCCTGGTCGGCGAGTTTGACGCGGCGCTCGCCCTGCGCGACGGCGAGGAGTTTGTCCGTGCCCACCTTCACCGCGAATTCCTGCGCGGCGCCGGAGAAGTTCTGCAAATCGAGCGTGACTTGCGCCTTGTCGCCGGGCGCGAGCACGCGCGGCGTGGAGATTTCCGCGACCAGCGGTGCGCGCACCACGGTTTCCGTATCGTTCGCACCATAGCTCGATTCGCCGAACACCAGCGCGGTCACGCGCACGGTGCCGTTGAAGTCCGGCATCTTCAGCGCGACGGTCGCATTGCCCTGCGCATCCAGCGCGACCACGCCGCTGAACAGGTCCACGGTCTGCACGTGCGCCGTCGGCCGCCGCGCCTGCGGCAGCGCGGCCAGCGCCATGTCGCCACCGTAGCGCAACTTCGCTGTCGCGCCGTCGAAACTCTCGATGACGCGACCGTACAGATCGTAGGCATCCACGCCGAGACGGCGCTGCGCGAAGAACCAACCCAGCGGATCGGGCCGCGCAAAGCGCGTGATGTTGAGGATGCCGACGTCCACCGCGGACACGGTGACGAACGCTTTCTTGCCCGCCAGCGCCGGCGCCTTCACCGTCACCGGCAAATCGATTTCCGGTTTCATCGTCTTCGGCGCATCGATCGCCACGTCGACCTTGCGCGCACTGCGATCCATGGCTACGAAGGCCTCGCCCACCGCGCGCGCCGGCGTGATCTTGTCCGCCGCCGAGCCGCCGCGGAACACGAGTGCGGTCAGATACACGTCGTGGCGCTCCCAATCCTTTGTGACCGGAATCTCGAACGTCGCGCCGTCCCTGGCGTCGATGTCGCGCGTGTAGAGCAGGTGATCGGATTCGACCAGCAGCACGCCCGGCCCGGCATGGGGCGGCGTGACCGTCACTTTCAGCGTGTCGCCGGCGCGGTAGCTCGGCTTGTCCAGCGCAAGCTTGACCTTGTCCGGGCGCGCTTCCTTGCCGCGGTTGTCGTCGTTCCAGCTCCAGCCGGCGAAAAACGGGAAACGTGAAGTCAAACCCGTCGCGGGATCGGTCACGTCGAGGCGATAGTTGCCCCACTCCACCGGCACGTCGATCTTCGCCGTGCCACCGGCGGAAATGTCGATGGATTGGCTTTGCCCGTCTTCGTAGTTGACGTTGTAATCGAAGTGCCAGCCGTTGTCGTTGTCGTAGGTCCAGTGATAGGCGCGGTTTTCGCGCACGAGTTTCACGCTGAGCTTGCTCGCCGCAAGCTGGTTGCCCTTCGCGTCGCTGCGGATGAGTTCGAAGCCGGCGCGCGCATTCGCGTTGGAGCCATCCTTGGGATCGAACAGCGGGCGTACGCCGACCAGCGTATCGGCCGGCCATAGCGTACGCTTGAGCGTGCGCGTGACCGTGCGCCCGCCGGTTTCGTAGACGCTGCCGGAAACGAGGGCGGCAACCGGCGCGTCGGGTTTCTTGCCGTCGAGGATCGCGATGTCGGTCGTCAGCTTGCCATGGTCGTCAAGCGTGGTGTCGACCACGTCCTTGGCCTCCTTCGGCAACTCCAGGGTCGGGTCGCCGAAGAAATAGTCGGCGTGCGCGTCTACTGGATGCACATCCGGCGCGAGCGTCAGGCGCGCGGTGAAGCGATTGCCGGCGGCTGGCGCGCCGTACAGGTAATCGGATTCGACATCGAGTTTCAGCGGCGTGCCCGGCGCGATCGTCGGCGCGGCGCTGGCCAGATCGAGCTTGAGGCGTTCGGGCAGGAATTCCTCGATGCGGAACGCGATGCTCTGCGTCGCCTCCTTGCTTGCGGGATCGAGGCGGAATTCGACCTGCCACTTTCCAGTCGGGGCATCGACCGGAATCGTCCGCGACCAGTCGAAATAGCCCAGGTCTTTCGGATCGAGTTTGGCTTGCGCGTAGGGCCGGCCATCGGGCTGCTTCAAGGTCGCGAACAGCGGCTGCGGCTTGATGGGATTGCCGTCGTGGTCGCGCAGCAGCGCGGACAGGCGAACCGTTTCGCCGGGCCGGTACAGGTCGCGCCCGGACCAGGCGAACACGTCGAACCATTCCTGCTTGCGCCCGGCGACGGCGAAATCGGAAACATCCAATGCCGGCTGGTTGAACGGCAGGATCGACACGTCCTTGCCGCTTTTCGCGGTCAGCACCTGGTCGGCCTTGAGCGCATAAGCGAGCAGCGCATTGCCGTCGTCGCCGGTCTTGCCGGCGACGACGGTATCGCCTTTCGCATCGACAATGGTCAGATCGACATCGCGCAGCGGCGCGCCGGATTTGAGCGAGGCTGTGTGCACGAACAGCATGTCCTTGTAGGCGCGCGTGTGCAGGCCGATGTCGCTGACGAAGAAGAAACTCGTGTCGTATTGGTCGCGCAACGATCCGGCGCGGCGCATCGTGGCGAAATACAGCCCCGTCTTGGACAGCTCCGCGATGCTCTGGATCGGCAGGTAGGACAGCGCGCGTTCGTTCTGCTTGCCGTCGAGAGTGAAACGGTTCGCGTATACCGAATCGGCAATCTGCGTCAGCGGCTTGCCCTTGCGGCCATACCAGCCATATTGCGGATCCAGGTCCCAACCCGAGCGCTTGCCGTTGCGCTGGTAGGCCGCGAAGAAGTTCGACAGTTCGCCGTCACGCACGCGGAAGAATTCGACGTCGACATCCTTGACGTTGACCGACACCACCGGCAGTCCGCGCGAATCGCGCGCCGGCAGCACGCTGCCCTGCGAGGCGAATCCGGCCGCAGGTTCCATCGGACCGGTATAGACGTCGCGATCAATCGCCTTGCCCAACGTCTTGCCGTCCGCGGCGGCGACCGTACCCTTGATGCGCACCGTGTACGTCGCGTCGGCCTTGATGTAGGGAAAGCGCAGGGTCTTGCCATCTTCGTCCAGCGCCCAGCTGCCGTTGACCACACCGCCCTTCGCGTCCTTCACGTCGATCAGGGTATCGAACGCTTGCGAACCGGCGAGGCGATGCGAAAACTCCAGCGCGATCGCGAGCTGGCCCTGGAATTGTTCCGGGTGCGCGGAAGTCAGCGCAAAGACCTGTGGCGTCTCATTTTTCGCCGCCTGTGCGGCGACAGGCGCCTTGCCCTGTATCGCTGGCAGCTTGTTTTCCGCCTTGCCGCAACCGGCGATCAAGATGGCAAGCGCAACAGCGCCCAGCGTGGCGCGACGCAACGCAAAGGTCGAACGCATCATTGGTGATCCCCAGGGCCGGATGTGGCGCCAGTATATCCGCCGGATTGTGGCGGCGAAGTGATGAAACGTGGACGCGCCGCGACCGGCGCATGACCGAAAGCTACTGCGCGAATCCGCGGATATCGAAACCGTTGCGGAAGATGCCGTCGGTGGTGCCGGCAGGCGCGCCTTCCGCGATCCAGTCGTAGATCAGGGCGATCTGCTGCACGGTCAAGCCGCCGGCATAGTTGTCCAGCGGCATGCGCGCGCCAATGCCGCCATTGCCACCTGGGTCGTCGCAGTCCACCTTGATGAACAGAAGACTCTGTTCGGGATGGTTCGGCACGACGTAGACATAGCCCGGATACCAGGGACTTTGCACGTCGATCAGATTGCGGTACGGCGACGGCGAATCGGCCGGGTCGAGATCCAGTTCACCGGTCGGCACAGTCGCACCGCCGTTGGTGGTATGACAATCCGCGCAACCATTGTTCTGTCCGTTGTAGTTGGTGAAGATGCCGTCGATCGCCGCACCGAACTGGATGCCGCCGTAAATCGGCGCCACGTCCTGGATGCTGGTGCAACCACTGGGCGCGACTGCATGCACCCCGCCGCATGCGAAAGACAGTGCAATCGCGAAGACCAGCGAAACCCTGGCTTTCGTCTTCACACGAAGCCGAGATGGGTCATGCCGAAATTGGCGAGGTTGGGAAAGATCGTCGCCAAGTCCGAAGGCGAGGTGACCCCCATCCACTGTGCGAGTGTCGCCGCGTATTGTTCGACGCCGATGCCGGGGATCATCTGTCCGCGCGGGAAATTGTTCGGCGCATTCAGGGCCTGGTCCGGGAAGCCCGTGATCGGCCCGCCGCCGTTGCTGTACAACTTGCCGCCCTTGACTGCGCCGCCGAGCGCCATCTGCACCGTGCCCCAGCCATGATCGGAACCGGAACCGTTGGATTGCAGCGTGCGCGCGAACTCTGACATGGTGAACAAGGTGACGTTGTTCTGCGCGTTGACATCGCCCGGACCCATGCAGGTCCAGAACGCGTTCAGCGCCTGCGACAGGCTCGTAAGCAAGGCGGCGTGATCGTTCGTGCCGCTCATCATGCCCGAGTGCAGGTCGAAGCTGCCGAGGTTCACGTAATAGATCTGCCGCGTGGCGTAGTTCTGCGCCATTGACAGCTTGATCATCTTCGCGACCGTCTGCAGTTGCGCGGCGAGCGAATTGCCGGACGGAAACATCGTGTTCAAGGTCGTGCCGGCCAGGTTCGTGTCGAGCAGGTTGAACAGATTGCGGCCGCGCTGGAAGATTTGCGCATAACCGCCGGCGAAATCGTTCGCATAGGTTTCGCCAAGCAGGGTTTGCAGCGCCGTGTCGCGCGCATTCGTCGAGGCGGAGCATGGCGGCGTGTTGCACATGCCGGAAAGGTTGGTCAGGCCGCCGGATGAAAGCTGGTACGGGATCGTGCCGACGCCGACTTCGTAGCGATTCGCGCCGGCAATGGATATGCACGGCGACAACTGCGCATTCGGGTTGCCGGACTTGAGCACGTCGCCGCACTGGCCGCCCCAGCCCAGGGTTATGCCTTGCTCGGCATAGGCCTGCTGCCATTGATTGGTCTGGTCGGCGTGCGAGAACAATTGCGCCGGATAGTTGGCGGAGCTCGTGTTGTAATCGGCCATCGTGATCGGCTTGACCAACGATCCGGTGTTGACCACGAAGGCAAGCCTTCCCTGGTTGAACAGTTGTGTCATTTCCGGCATCGCCGGATGCAGGAAGTACTGGTTCGTCGCGGAACTCGGATCGTTGCCGTCGACGATTTTCTGCAACGCGACCTGTGAACCGGTCGGCAGCGCCAGTCCCAGGCCACCGGGATTGTTCGTGGCATCGTAGACGCCGCTGCGCGAGGACGCGTACGTGTTGTAGCGTGTGTTGTCGAACGGCACGAGCATGTTCCAGGCGTCGTTGCCGCCGTACAGATACACGCACACCAGGGCTTGATACGCCGACGAAACGCTGGTGCTGGCTAGTGCGGTGCCGAGCATGCGCAGTTGCGGCAACAGCGCCGCGGCGGTGCCGCCACAGGCGACGCAGCCCAGGTTGCGCAGGAATTCGCGGCGGGAATGGCGGGAATGGCTCATGGCGTTCTCCTTCAGCGCTGTGCGGCGAATTCGGGCGACAGCATGGCGACATAGATCGCCGACCAGGCCTCTTCCTGTGGCGTCATGTTTGTGACCGCGATCTGGCTGGCCAACATGGTCGTCAATGCCGATTGCGTCGCCGCGGACATGCTGCCGTAGAACAGATCGGCGTTGACGGTGGCGACGATCGCGGCCGGATTCGCTGCGTTCGCGGCAAGCGCCGACAGATCGATCAGCGGTCGATCCGTCGGCGGCGTGGGCATGCCCTGATACGCCTTGGCGGTGAATCCATAGTAGGTGTCGGCCGTGGTGTAGGTCGTCGATTCGTTGGTGATCTGCAATTCCGGCGAATACAGGCCGTTGTCGGCGAACGTGCCGGGTTGCTGGTAGTCGGGCAGGTAAAAATTGAACACGGTCGGAGACTCCAGCGGCGCCTGGCCGAAATTGCCGAGGAATCCGCCATTGCCGATCATCGCGATCTGGCCGTACGGGTCCGGCGCCGGCGCCTGCGCGTTAAACGCGCGCCACAGTTCGGTCAGGCGCAACACCGGCTCGCGCAGCTTGCCGTAGCCGTCGCAATTCGCGCTGCCGCACGGCGGCGGCGGATTCATGGCTTCAGGATCGGTGAGGATCGCCTTGATCACGTCGCCAAGATCGTTGCCCGGCTTGTCGAAAACCGTGGCCATGCGCTGGATGTAGGCCGGCGACGGATTGCTCTCGACGAAGCGCTGGATCAACTGGCGCGCGATGAACGGCGCCACGTTCGGGTGCGTGGCGATGATGGCGAGTTCGTCGGTCACGTCCTGCGCACAGGTCTGGTTCGCCGCAATCATGGCTCCGCCGAGCACGGCCTTGACCGTGATGTCGTGGCGCATCTGGTTGCTGCTCGCCGGGAACAGTTCCGTTCCCCAGCACGCCATCGGATCGTACTCGCCGGCAAACGTCAGGCCGCCGCCGTAGAAACCTGGTGGATTCGTCGGTGCATCGCTCCAGGTGAATCCGGTGAACACCTTGGCCGTCTGCGTGATGACGTTTTGGTCGTAGGTCGGCACCGGTTGGCCGCCTTGCAGCACCGGCGAAAAGTCCTTGTTGCGCTCGATCAGGCCAATGGAAAACAACTGCATCACTTCGCGTGCGTAGTTCTCGTCCGGGCTGGTGGTCTGCACGCCGCCCACGATCGTCGCCTTGACGTTGTGGAACGCGTTCAGGTAGCGCCCCATCATCGGATGCCAGGTTGCGTTGAGCAGGACCTGCGCGTACGGCAGGAACGCGGATTCGGCCAGCATGTCCTGGTACTGCGACAGCGGCACCATGTAGTTGTTGCCGATGCCGCTGGCCTGGTCGGAGACGACGAAAATCTGGCTCAGCGCGTAGGCCATGCGCTGGCGCAACTGATCGGGCGCGTAGACCGCCTGCCAGAAAAAGCGGTTCAGCCGGATCGTGTTGGTGACCTTCGCCCCTGCATTCACGATTGCCTCGATGGTGGGCTCGCCGATCGTCGCGGGCTTGGACAACTGCTCGTCGATCCACTCGCCGTAACCTTGCGCCATCAGGTAGGCAATGTCCGCCTGGGTCGGCCCGAACGTGGCCTGGGTCAGGAAGCGCGCGGCGGCATTGACGCTTGCCGGCTGGTCGGTCGGGATGTCGAAACGGCCCTTGAAGATCTGATCATGAACGCTCGCGCCGGCCAACGGCGCGAAACCCAATGCGAAGACATACGCGATGGCCTTGCTGGCAGTTTGCATGTCTCGACCCTCGTGTCTGCGGCGGTGCGATCATGGCGAACGCACCGGCACACGCGAGGTTGACATCGCCCATGGGGCGAACCGCGATCAATCTCACACTTTGGCAACGCGAAAGAATCAGCGACCGGGCATGCCGCCCGGCGGCAATCCACCGCTCCCCATCCCCTTCATCGCCCCGCCGAGCTGCCGCATCAGGCCCTTGATGCCCCCGTTGGCCATCTTCGACATCATCTTTTCCATCTGCATGTATTGCTTGAGCAGGCGGTTGACGTCGGCAGGCTGCGTGCCGGAACCGCGCGCCACGCGCGCCTTGCGCGAGCCGTTGAGCAAGTCGGGATGGCGGCGTTCCTTCTTCGTCATCGAATTGATGATCGCCACCATGCGGTGGATTTCCTTGTCGTTGACCTTGGACTTCACTGCATCGGGCAAGGAACCGACGCCGGGCAACTTGTCCATCAGCGATGCGAGCCCGCCCATGTTGAGCATCTGCGCAAGCTGGTCGCGCATGTCGTTCATGTCGAAGCGCTTGCCCTTCATCACCTTTTCGGCGAGTTTCTGAGCTTTTTCCCTGTCGACGTTCTGCTCGACCTGCTCGACCAGCGACAGCACGTCGCCCATGCCGAGGATGCGCTGGGCAAGACGATCCGGATGAAACGCTTCCAGACCGTCGGGTTTTTCCGATACGCCGATGAACTTGATCGGCCGGCCGGTGACGTAGCGCACCGACAGCGCCGCACCGCCGCGCGCATCGCCGTCGGTCTTGGTCAGGATCACGCCGGTCAGCGGCAGCGCTTCGGAAAACGCTTTCGCCGTGTTCGCCGCGTCCTGGCCGGTCATCGCGTCGACCACGAACAGGGTTTCGATGGGATTGAGCGCCGCGTGCAGGGCCTTGATCTCGTCCATCATCTGCGCATCGATGGCCAGACGCCCAGCCGTGTCGACCAGCAACACATCGGCGAAATTCTTCTTCGCCGCATCGACGGCGGATTTGGCAATGGCGACTGGATCCTGCGAGCCTTCGCTCGGATGGAACAGCACGTCCACCTGTTCGGCTAGCAGACGCAACTGCTCGATGGCCGCCGGACGATATACGTCGCAGCTCACCACCATCACTTTTTTCTTCTTGCGATCCTTGAGGAATTTCGCCAGCTTGGCGACCGTGGTGGTCTTGCCCGCGCCCTGCAGGCCGGCCATCAGCACGACGGCGGGCGGCGCGGCGGCAAGGTTCAGGTCGGCATTCGCCGTTCCCATTACCGCCGTCAATTCGTCGCGCACCACCTTGACCAGCGCCTGGCCCGGCGTGAGCGACTTCAACACTTCCTGGCCGACAGCACGCACCTGCACGCGCTGGATCAGCGCCTGCACTACCGGCAGCGCGACATCGGCTTCGAGCAGGGCGATGCGCACCTCGCGCAGGGATTCGCGGATGTTGGCCTCGGTCAGGCGCGCGCGCCCGCGCAGGCGCTCGACGGTGGTGGAAAGGCGCTGACTCAGGGATTCGAACATGCTCGCTATCACGGGATTTCGGGGGCGCGAAGTATACCAGTGCCTGCCATTTCGTTCCGCGCTCGCGCTACACTGGCGCCATGCCGATCCACGCCCTCGCCATCGTTTCCGCCGCCCTGTACCTGGCCGCGACGTGGCTGTTTGCGCGTCGTCCGCAATCCTGGGCGTTTCTCATCGCAGCCGCGGCCGTACTCGCGCACGCTGCAATTCTCGTCGGCCAGCATGGTGGAGGCGTCGACCTGCACTTCTTCGCCGCGCTGTCCCTGGTCGCCTGTTGCGTGGCGACGCTGTGCCTGCTGGTGAATCTGGCGCGACCGGTCGCCACGCTCGGCACAATTGTCTTTCCACTGGCCGCGATCCTGCTTTCGGTCGACGTGTTCCTCGCGCCGCACACCGAGCCGCTGCCGATCGACTGGCAGATCAAGCTGCACGTCATTTTTTCCCTGCTCGGGTTTTCCGTACTCAGCGTCGCCGCCGTGCTGGCGATCCTGCTCGCCCTGCAGGAGCACGCCCTGCGCGCGCGCCGCTTCGACGGCATCGCCGCCGCCCTGCCGCCGCTGACCCTGACCGAAGCCCTGATGTTCCAGACGATCGGCGCCGGCTTCGTGCTGCTGACCGTGGCCATCCTTATCGGCTTCCTGTTCGTCGACAACGTCTTCGCCCAACATTTGATCCACAAGACCGTGCTCAGCATCTGCGCGTGGATCGTGTTCGGCACCCTGCTGCTCGGGCGCTGGCGCTACGGCTGGCGCGGCCGCCGCGCGGTGCGCATGACCCTGTCCGGCATGACCCTGCTGCTGCTCGCGTTCTTCGGCAGCCGCTTCGTCCTGGAACTCGTACTGAAGCGGGTGCCTTGATCGCGGCGCGCGCGCTGTGCAGAATCGACACATGAGCAAGCCCGCCAACGCCGACGAACGCCGCCGCTTCCAGCGCTTTCACTTCGAAGGCACTGTGAAACTGTATTCGGACAAGGCGATGTGGGAGAGCAAGCTCGACGACATCTCGCTCAAGGGCGTGCTGATCGAGCACCCACACGGCTGGAGCGGCAAGGTCGGCTCCAGCTACCGCATGGACCTGCGCATCAACAACTCGGTGATCATCAGCATGGGCGTCGTCGCCGCGCACATCATGCCGCACCGCATCGGCTTCCAGTGGCAGAAGATCGACCTGGACAGCTTCGCCGAGTTGAAGCGGTTGGTCGAGTTGAACCTCGGCGATCCGGAAATCCTGAATCGCGAGCTTTCGGCTTTGGGTTGAGCGCGAGGTCTTGGCTCGACCTCGCGTTCGGCGATCGGTCAGTGCGACCCGGCCGCGGCGTGTGATGCACCAGCGCCGCCTTCGTAGAAATTCCGTGCATGCGCGGCTTCTTCGGCTTTGGGCGTGTATTCGGTCCACGGATCGCCGGCTTTTTCCTTGTAGCGGATTACGCCATCCTTCACGTCGATCTCGTAGAACGCGAACGCCTGGCGCAAATTGAAAAAAGCCGCTGGCGCGAACAGGATGATATCGGCCGCGAGGTGGCCGCCCTTGAATTTCAGCGGCAGTATGCCGTAAAACGCATTGTCCCCGTTCGTCGCCTTGAACTCGTAATTGCCGAAGCTCGTGCCTTTCATGCTCTGCGTCACCGGCAAATCGACCGTTTTGCCTTTGACCAGCAATCGGGTTCCCGGATCGTGCGCCGTGATCGTGGACATCGACGAGCAGGCCGCCAACAATGCGGCTGCTGCCGCAAACAATCCATTACGCAATTTCATTTCTTCTCCCTTGCCGTTGTTGAAAATTCGAAGCGTCTTCCAACGAAGACGCTGACAGCTTAGCCGTTCAGCGCACGGCGTCGATCGCCTCGCTCAAGCGCTCCACCGCCACGATTTCCATTTCCCCAATTTTTGATTTCTTCGGCGCATTCGCCTTGGGCACGATGGCTTTGAGAAATCCGTGCGTCGCGGCTTCCTTCAGGCGCTCCTCGCCATTCGGCACCGGACGAATCTCGCCGGACAAACCCACTTCGCCGAACGCGACGGTTTTTTCCGGTAATGGCACGTTGCGGAAACTCGAAAGCACCGCCAGCAGCACCGGCAGGTCCGCCGCCGTTTCCTGCACGCGGATACCACCCACCACGTTGACGAACACGTCCTGGTCGTAGACGGCCATGCCGCCGTGGCGGTGCAGCACCGCGAGCAGCATGGCAAGGCGATTCTGTTCGAGCCCAAGCGCGACACGGCGCGGATTGCCGAGCGAGCTCTGATCCACCAGCGCCTGCACTTCCACGAGCAGCGGCCGCGTGCCTTCGCGCGTGACCATCACCGCGCTGCCCGGCGTCGGGCCCGCGTGCGTGGACAGGAATATCGCCGACGGATTCGGCACTTCGCGCAGGCCCTTGTCCGACATCGCGAACACGCCCAGTTCGTTGACCGCGCCGAAGCGGTTCTTGAACGCGCGCAACACACGGAAGCGCGAACCGATCTCGCCTTCGAAATACAACACCGCGTCGACCATGTGCTCGAGCACGCGCGGGCCGGCAATGCCGCCCTCCTTCGTCACATGGCCGACGAGGAAGATGCTGGTGCCGGTTTCCTTGGCGTAGCGCACCAGGCGCGCCGCAGATTCGCGCACCTGCGACACCGAGCCCGGCGCGGCGGTCAGGGTTTCGGTCCAGATGGTCTGGATGGAATCGATCACCAGCACACGCGGCTTGTCCCTGGCCGTCATCTCCAGAATGCGCTCGATGCAGGTTTCGGCCAGCGCATGCAGCGGCTCCAGAGCGATGCTCAGACGCTGGCCACGCGCAGCGATCTGCGCAAGGGATTCCTCACCGCTGACATACAGGCTTTTCAGGCGCGCGCCGAGCGCGCCCAGCACCTGCAACAACAAGGTCGACTTGCCGATGCCCGGATCGCCGCCGACCAGCACCACCGAACCCTGCACCAGCCCGCCGCCGAGCACGCGATCAAGCTCACCGATGCCGATTTGCGTGCGCACTTCGGCTTCCGCCGCGACCTGCGTCAACGGCACGATCCGCGCCGGAGCGGCGCCGGCGTAGCCTGTGCGTTTCACGGCGCCGGTTGACTTGGCCGGCTCGACCACGAATTCGCTCAACGTATTCCACGCCCCGCAAGCCTCGCACTGGCCCTGCCATTTCGTGTACTCGGCGCCGCATTGATTGCAGACGTACGCGGTCTTGGACTTCGCCATCAGTCTTCATCCTCCACGAACAACACGCGCTTGGTCATGCCGCAGGTGAGGTCGTAGCTGATGGTGCCGGCGCGCGCGGCGATTTCCTCGGCCGGCAGTTGCGGACCCCATAGCGTTACGCAGTCGCCGACTTTCGCGTCGGACACGTTGCGCAGGTCGATGGCAATCAGGTCCATCGACACGCGGCCAGCGAGCGCGGCGCGCTGGCCCGCGACCAGCACCGGCGTGCCGGACGGCGCACTGCGCGGGTAGCCGTCGCCGTAACCGATCGCGGCAACACCGATGTCCATATCTTCCGGGCACGCGTACACGCCGCCATAGCCAATGTGCCCGCCCTTGCGTACACGATGCACGGAAATGAGTTTGGTGGACAAGGTCATCACCGGTTCGAAACCGAGATCGGCGCCGGTCTTGCCTTCAACGACGGACAGCCCGTACAACAATCCGCCTACCCTCACCCAATCGCCTTGCGCTTTCGGCCAACCGAGCAGGCCGGCGGAATTGGCCAGCGAACACTCACCGGGAATATCCGCAGCGACGGCATCGAATGCCGCAATCTGTGCGGGCGTGACGTTTGAGGCGAATTCCTCCGACGCGGCGAAATGCGTCATCAACACGATGTCCGCATCCACATTCGGCAGCGCGCGCAGGCGCGCATGCGCGTCACGCGCGTGCGCGGGTGCGAATCCCAATCGATGCATGCCGGTGTCGATCTTCAGCCACACGCGCAGCGGACGCCCGCTTGACGACAAATCGCTGCGATCGGCTTCGAGCCAGCGCAGTTGCGATTCGTGATGGATCACGGCGTCGAGTTGCAAGCGCCGGAACTCGGCGAGATCGCCAGCCTCGTCCGGCCCGGACAGCACCACGATGCGCTTGCCGATGCCGGCCGCGCGCAGGCGCAAGCCGTCGCCGAGCGCGGCGACGCCGAACGCATCCGCATCGGCGAGCGCACGCGCGACGCGCTCCAGGCCATGGCCGTAGCCATCGGCCTTGACCACCGCCATGACCTTCGCGTTGCCGGCGAGTTCGCGCACGTGCGCGAGGTTGCGGCGCAGAGCGCCGAGATGGATCGTAGCCAGTGCCGTGCGGCTCATGCGTCAATACAAGACGTAATACAAGTGGCCTGCGATCGCGTCGGCCGTGACATCGACGATCTTGCCATTCCGGATTTGCAGGAATGTCATTTGCGACACATCCGGGTGTTGCGTGCTGGCGAGCGGAGCAAGGTACGCGAAAACCAGTTTACCCAATCGTCGCCAAGCAATGGGCTGTGCGTCTTTCACGGCCGGCGCGAACGGCCGCGCATCCGAGATCGACACCGGGGCCGCCTGAAGATGTACCCAGGTCCTCACATCGGAATAAAACCAGCAATAGCGAGCGCGACGAATGTCAGGCGTAAGCGCCTTCACAACGGCGTCCATCGACACGAACACGTCCCACTCCGGCGGAGGCGTGTAACCGAGAAATGCGACATGGCACGCCGCGTTGGGCGATGTCATCTGCGCTACCGCGGCAACTGCCGCGCGTGCCGGAACGGCAATCGCGCTGGATCGTTGCGCAAAAGCGGATGCCTCCTGGTACGACGCCGTCGCGAAAACCGTCAACGCAGCGACAAGGCATACCGTCATCGATCGCCGCACCCAGGTTCGGCGGCTTGTGTAGACGTAGCGCAGAACCGGCGCGAGGACGATCGCCGCGCCGAGCATTTGCAGGTAATACAACCGCGATTGCATGCCGGCCTCGATCGCCGTCATACCGGTGCCGAGCGGCGAGGCAAAAGCGGCAATGGGCGCCTGCACGAAAATGGGCGACGTGAACAAGGCTATTCCGACAAGTGTGGTCGGCGCGCGTTGTCCCATCGCGAGGCGTTCGTCAGTGCCGGCTGCCGCACGGGCAATCAGCGCAAACACTGCGACAGCAAGGCTTGCCGCCAGCACACCGCGCTGCCAGGCTAGCAGATGCGGCCAGAACGTGAGGTAGCCTGGCGCCTGTGCGAACCAGTTTCCGATTCCGCGCAAAATCGCTTGCGGCAAGGGCAACACGCCCGTCACGCCGCTGGAAACCGTACCCAGAATCGCCGCGCGCCAGGCGAAAAAGGTCGCTGTCGTCAGCCACGCGCATGTTATCGCGACGAACGCGCCGCGCCGAAAGGAACGATCCACCGCCGCCCGGTGCAACCAGACGATTGAAATGGCGACAATCGCCAGCGTTCCGATTTCCTTCGACAGCATCGCAGCCATGGCGGCGGCGCATGCACCCACTATCCGCGCAATCGATGGCCGATCGCAAACGCGTAACGCCGCGATCAACGAAAGCATGATGAAAAAAGTCGCCAGCAGATCGAAACGCGCGGACCACCATAACGACGTTCCCGTGATCGCCGGGTGCAAAGCGAACAACAGCACGACCGCGGCGGCAACCGCCGGACGTACCGACGCGCGAATCAGGAAACGCCATAACAACAGTGCGGTCGCGATGTGCAACCCGGTATCGAATACCGCGTGCGGCGCATAGGTCTCGCCAAACAATCGCTCGCAAAGCCAGAGCGATACGTAACCCAAGGGTCGGAATATCGAATGCGGAACGACGAAATGATCGTGGCTGAATAACGGCCACGGAGAACCGATAATGCGCACCATCGCCAATTGCGCGAAATCGTCGCGCCCCCAGAAACCCCAAAGGTTCGGCGACTGCACGATCGCGACAGCAAGCACGATTGCAGCGGCGGGCGCGGACACGGCGAAGCGGCCTACATTCGCTTCGGGTCCGGCAACGCGAAAGCCGCCGTCGGTGCGTTCACCTTCCCCAATCACTCGTAACGACCGTGCGATTCGGAAGCGGTATTCTCGAAGCGCGTGTAACGCCCGAGGAAGGTGAGCTTGACGGTTCCGGTCGGGCCGTTGCGCTGCTTGCCGATGATGATCTCGGCCAGGCCCTTGTCCGCCGATTCCTTGTCGTAGTATTCGTCGCGGTAGATGAAAAGGATCACGTCGGCGTCCTGCTCGATCGCACCGGATTCGCGCAGGTCCGCCATCACCGGACGCTTGTCGGTGCGCTGTTCCAGCGAGCGGTTGAGCTGCGAGAGCGCGATCACGGGGATGTTCAGTTCCTTGGCCAGGGCTTTCAGTCCACGCGTGATTTCTGAAATTTCCGTGGCGCGGTTCTCCTTGTTTCCGGGCACGGCCATGAGCTGCAGGTAGTCGACGACGATGAGGCCGAGGTCGTACTGACGCTTCATGCGCCGCGCGCGTGCGCGCAGTTCCGCCGGCGCCAGCGCGGGCGTGTCGTCGATCAGGATTTTCGTCTCGGACAACAAGGTAATTGCACTCGTCACGCGCGGCCAGTCCTCCTCGGCCAGATCGCCGTTGCGCAGATGCTGCTGGTCGATGCGGCCGAGCGAGGAAATCAGGCGAAA
>DATIOA010000171.1:0-21514 GCA_035473575.1 Rudaea sp.
GGCAGCGGCTCGACGCGCAGGAACACCTCGCCGAACTGGCCGGCGCCACCGGTCTGCTTCTTGTGGCGGTGATGGCCTTCGGCCTTCGACGCCACGGTTTCGCGGTAGGCGATGCGCGGCGGCCGCGTCTTCACCTCGACCTCATAGCGTTCCTTCATGCGCGCGAGCATCAGTTTCAGATGCAGGTCGGATAGACCGCGCACCACGGATTCGTTCAGTTCCTTGTTGTGCTCGAAGCGAAAACAGGGGTCTTCCTCGCTGAGCTTGTGCAGGGACGTCGCCAGCTTCTGTTCCTGGCCCTTGTGTGCCGGTTCCACCGCGAGGCCGAACATCGGCTGCGGGAAATTGAGCGGTTCGAGATGGATCTGGTCCTCGTCGTGCGAATCGTGCAGCACCGCGTCGAAGTGGATTTCCTCGATCTTGGCCACCGCGGCGATGTCGCCGGGGATGGCGCTGTCGATCTCGATGTGTTCCTTGCCACGGAGCTTGAACAGGTGCCCGACCTTGAAGGGTTTTTTGCCGTCGTCGATGAAAAGCTGCGTATCCTTCCTCACCGTGCCCTGGTAGACGCGGAACACGCTGAGCTTGCCGACGAACGGGTCGTTGACGATCTTGAACACGTCGGCGATGACATGCTGTTTCGGATCGGGCACGGCTTCGATCGGCGCTGCGTTCACGCCCGCGCCCTTGCGGAACGGCGGCGGATTGCCCTCGGCGGGGTTCGGCAGCAGCTTGCCGAACAGGTGCAGCAGCTCCTTCACGCCCGCACCGGTGCGCGCCGATACGAAGCAGATCGGTACCAGATGGCCTTCGCGCAGGCATTGTTCGAACGCGTCGTGCAGTTCCTGGCCCGAAAGTCCGGCTTCGCCGACGTCCAGAAAATGGTTCATCACGGTTTCGTTGATTTCGACGACTTGGTCGATGATACGCTGGTGCGCTTCGGCGACGGATGAAAAATCAGGTACCCCCTCTGGCTTGAAGAAGCAATCGACCACGGTCTTGCCGCCCTGCGCGGGCAGGTTGATCGGCAGGCATTCGGAGCCAAAAGCCTCGCGCAACTGGTCGAGCAGCGCGCGGCAATTGCCGCCATCCATCTTGTTGACGATCAGCAGTCGTGCCAGCCCTCGCGCCTTGGCGTGGTGCATCATGCGCTGGGTGCCGTATTCGATGCCGTTGTGCGCGTTGACGACGATGGCACAGGTTTCCACGGCGGCGAGCGCCGACAGCGTCGGGCCGCGAAAATCCGCGGCTCCAGGCGTGTCGATCAGGTTGATGTGGCAATCGACTGATCCAATCGATGATGTGTCGATGGAGGCGATCGCCGTGTTCAGGGACTGCTTGCGTTCCTTTTCCATCGGGTCGTAGTCGGAAACGGTGGTGCCGCGCTCGACCGAACCGGGAGCTCCGATCACGCCGCCCGCGTACAGCAGGGCCTCGAACAGCGTGGTCTTGCCTGCCGCAGAATGTCCGGCGAGCGCGATGTTTCGGATGCCATCGGTGGTGTAGGCCATGAGCGTCTCCCGTCAGCGTTGCGTGGACCTGCAAGCGTTCTCCTTTCGGGACGCTGCGTCAAGGCGCGATGCCGCAGCGAGCAGCTAACCGGCGGTATGCGCTCAATATGCGAGCCGGATAGCGCAGCGGCTTGCCTGGAGTTGCTTAGAGCAGGCGCAGCAGTTCCGGCAACAACGGCAGTTTGCGCACGCGTACCGTAGTCGCGGCATAGACCGCGTTCGCCAGCGCCGGCGCCGCGCTGGCGGCGACGATGTCGTCCATGCTGGCGGGGTCGGCGCCGGTATCGACGCTGTATACTTCTACACTATGCGGCGACTGGCCCATGCGCAACAGCGGATAATCCGGGAAATTGCGCTGCTGTACCTGGCCGTTCTTGAGCGTGATCGCCTCGTGCAGTGCCGCGGAAACGGCGGCCAGCGTCGTGTTCGCCGCCTGCGCTTCGAGATTCAGCGGATTCAACGTGCGCCCCGCGTCGACCGCGCATACGGCGCGGTGGATGACGAGGTCGTTGCCGCTGACCGAAACCTCGAACGCGTGCGCGGCGTAGGCGCCGTTGCCGGCATGGCAGGCGATGCCGAGACCGTGCCCGTTCTTCGGCTTGTGCTGCCAGTCGATCTTGCCGGCGGCGATGCGCAGCACGCCGGCCAGGCGACCCGTGTCGAATCCCGGACGCAGCATGCGCGGTGCGCCGAGCAGGTCCATGCGCAGCACGACCGGGTCCTGGTGCGTGGCAACCGCGATTTCGTCGAGGAAACATTGCGTGGCAAACGCTTGGAACGCATCCGCGCCGCCGCGCAGTTCGCCGCGCGGCAGGCCGCAGGGCAGGGCGTGGAACAGCTGCTGCAGGTTGGGCAGCAGGCCGGCGGGAAACGCGTCCGCATCGAGCAGACCGGCAAAGATCGGTTTTCCGGCCAGCCGACTGTCGCGCCAGTTGCGCGGCGTGGCGGCGACGCGATGCGACCAGCCGGTGAGATGCTGCTTGCGATCCAGCGTCGCGGTTAGCTCGTGGACGCCGAACGGCCGGTAGAAATCGTGCTGCAGGTCGTCCTCACGCAGCCACACGAGTTTCACCGGCTTGCCGGCTTCCTTGGCGACAAGCGCCGCCTCGGCGATGAAATCATTGTGCAGGCGCCGGCCCAGATCGCCGCCTGCGCGCGGCAGGCGGATGTCGATGGCCTCGCGCGGTACGCCGGTAATTGCGTGCAGCAGGTGCGACGCGCCGGCCGGATCGTGCAGGCCGGCGATCAGCACGACCTTGTCCTTCGTCACCGTCATCGTCGCGCTCGGCGGTTCGGCCGTGACATGCGCGAGAAATGGCAGTTGATAGCGGGCGCTGAGTGTGCGTGGCTGCGCTTGTTTCCTCGCCTTGGCGAAGTCGCCGTCGTTGCGCACCACGGTGGCGCTGGCGTCGTCGTCGAGCAATGCGTTCGCCTTCGCTTCGAGTGCGGCGCTGGAATCTTTCGCCCAGGCAGGGTCCGGCTTCCACGCGACCTTGAGCTTGTCGCGGCCGCGCAGCGCGGACCAGGTGTCGTCGGCGAGCACGGCCACGCCGGTGGCAAGCACGCCATCGAACGGTGCGTCGGGCTTCGGCCCGGGCAGGACGATGGTGCGATGCACGCCGGTCACCTGGCGCGCCTGCGTGTCGTCGAGCGTGTCCAGCGTGCCGCCGGGATACGGGCAGCGCACGATCACGGCGACCAGTGCGTTGCCGAGGTAGCTGTCGATGCCGTACTCGGTGCGTCCGAGCACGACTTCGCGCGCGTCCACGCTGCGTGCCGGCTTGCCGATGATGCGGAACTGCGACGGATCCTTGAGCGGCGGCGGATTCGCCGGTGCGTCCAGCGTCGCTGCGCTGGCGGCAAGCTCACCGTAAGCGAGTTTGCGGCCGTCCGCGGCGATCACGAAACCGGCCTCGGTACCCAGGGTCGTGGCATCGAGATTCCACTGCTGCGCCGCGGCCTGCACGAGCAGCCAGCGCGCCACCGCACCGGCCTGGCGCTGTTGCTTCCATGCTGCCGGGCCGCCGTCGCCGCCCGCGCCCTGGTTGCCGTAACGGTTGCCGGGCCCGCTGTCGGTCTCGCCGCTGTTGGTTTCGATGTAGCCGTAGGGCAGTTGTTCCACGCGCACGCGGCTCCAGTCCGCGTCGAGTTCTTCGGCAATGAGCATGGGCAAATCGGTTTTCACGCCCTGGCCGACTTCGCAGCCGCGCGCACCAATCACGACGGTCCCGTCCGCCTCGATACGCACGAAATCGGTGAGCTGCTGGGCCTGGAAGCGCGCGCCAAGATACGGCAGGCCGTCCTGGGCCTGTGCGCGCCAGCCGACCAGCAAGGCCCCGGCCGCGCCAGCGCCGACGACAAGAAAGCGGCGCCGGGACGCGTCGAAGCTCACTTTTTCGCCTCGCCCGGCGCATTCGCCGCGCGCGCGATGGCCGCGCGGATGCGCGGATAGGTGCCGCAGCGGCACAGGTTCGTCAGCGCGTCGATGTCGGCGTCGTCCGGATGTGGCTTGAGCTTTAGCAAGGCCGCCGCCGCCATGATCTGGCCAGGTTGGCAGTAGCCGCAGCCGATCGCATCCTCGGCGATCCAGGCTTCCTGCAGCGCGTGCAACGCGTCCTTGCCGGCCAAGCCTTCGATGGTGACGATGTCGCGGTGTGCGAGCCCCTTCACCGGCAGCATGCAGGCGTGCTCGGCCTTGCCGTCGACCAGTACCGTGCAGGCGCCGCAGGCGCCGATGCCGCAGCCGTACTTCGCCCCGGTCAGGCGCAGCACGTCGCGCAGGTACCACAGCAGCGGCATGTCCGGGTCGCCGTTGTGGAAAAACGATTTGCCGTTGATCGTCAGCGGGACGGTTTTCTCGCTGGCGCTGGCGGCAATCGGGGGAACCGGCTTGGGTTCGGTGCGGCGGAAGGGATTGTCGGGCATGACGGAACCGTATGCGTGGGCGGCTATTTTGCACCATCAAGATGATGTTTGCCGACGAAATGCCATGCGCCAGCCAGCCGCGCGCCTTGTTTTTTTGCGCTGCACAAGGACAATGACGGCTCCGCTTCCGCACCGAAGTCCGCCCGATGATCCCTGCCGCTGCCGAGTCCGCGCCCGATCCGCATGCGCTGTGGGTCGTGCTCAAGTTCGGCGGCACCAGCGTGTCCACGCGGGAGCGCTGGGACAAGATCGCGGGCGTAGCGCGTGGCTGGCGCGAGCGCGGCAAGCATGTGCTGATCGTGGTGTCCGCGCTGTCCGGCATCACCGACAAGCTCAAGGCGCTCGGCGAGGCGCAGGCCGACGCGGCAAGGCGCGGCGCGATCCGCGACGAAGTCCGCGCGCGCCATGAGGCGATGTTCGCGGAATTGGAATTGATCGACCGCGCCCCGCTGCAGTACTGGCTTGAACGTCTCGACGCGCTGGCCGCGAACGTGCGCGCCGATGCCGGAGGACTGCCGTGGCAGGCCGAAGTGCTCGCGCTCGGCGAGCAGTTGTCTTCGACGCTCGGTGTGGCATATCTGAATCGACTGGATTTGCCCGCGCACTGGCTTGACGCGCGCGAACATCTGCTCGCTCAACCCATGCCGAACCAGAATGCCTGGGGACGTTATCTCTGCGCCTCCGTGCCGACCGCGCCGGATGCGGCGTTCGCGCAGGCACTGGCCGCGCGCGGATCGCTGTTCGTCACGCAAGGGTTCGTGGCGCGCAATCCACAGGGCGAAACGGTGGTCCTCGGCCGCGGCGGCTCGGATACCTCGGCAAGTTACTTCGGTGCCTTGCTCAAATGTGAAAAAGTGGAAATCTGGACAGACGTGGCCGGCATGTTCAGCGCGAATCCGCGCCAGGTGCCGAATGCGCGCCTGCTCGCCCGGCTCGATTACGAAGAGGCGCAGGAAATCGCCACCACCGGCGCCAAGGTGCTGCATCCGCGTTGCATCAACCCGTTGCGCGAGGCGCGCGTGCCGCTCGCGATCAAGGACACGAATTTCCCGGAGCTCGCCGGCACGCAGATCGGTGCGGCCGCGGCCGACGCCGCGCCCAGCGTCAAGGCAATCAGCTCGCGCGGCGGCATCACCCTGATCGCGATGGAATCCATCGGCATGTGGCAGCAGGTCGGCTTTCTCGCCGACGTGTTCGAGCACTTCAAGCGCCATGGCTTGTCGGTGGACCTGGTCGGCACCTCGGAAACCAACGTCACCGTGTCGCTGGATCCGAGCGAGAATCTGGTCAATTCCGACGTGCTTTCCGCGCTGTGCACGGATTTGGCGAAAGTCTGCCGCGTCAAGGTGATCGCGCCGTGCGCGGCGATCACCCTGGTCGGTCGCGGCATGCGCTCGATGCTGCACAAGCTCTCCGGCGTGCTCGCCGAATTCGGTCCGCAGCGCGTGCACCTGATTTCGCAATCCTCGAACAACCTCAACCTCACCTTCGTCGTCGACGAGGACATCGCCGCCGACATGGTGCCAGCCCTGCACGCGCTGCTGATCCGCGCCGAGGCGATGCGCGTGGAGGATCGATCGATCTTCGGCCCGAGCTGGCGCGAGTTGTACAAAAAGGAACGCGGTGCGCAGGCTGCGCCATGGTGGCGCACGCGCCGTGCCGAGTTGCTGGAATTGGCTCATGCGGAATCGCCGCGCTACGTCTATGATCTGGCGACGGTGCGCGAACGCGCGCTGGCGCTGCGACGTGAGGTCGCCTGTGTGGATCGCTGGTTCTACGCGATCAAGGCGAATGCGCACCCTGATTTGCTGCGCGAGATTGTGGCTCAAGGTTTCGATCTGGAATGCGTGTCGCTGGGAGAGCTGGATCGTGCCTCCGCGATTGCTGGATCGGCGATGTTGTTCACTCCCAACTTCGCACCACGCGCGGAGTACGTCGATGCGCTCGCGCGCAAGATTCCACTCACGCTCGACAGCCTGCATCCGCTGGCGCAGTGGGGTGAGGATTTTTCCGGCCATGAGATTTTCCTGCGCCTCGACCTCGGCGCCGGCCGCGGCCACCACGACAAGGTCAAGACCGGCGGCGCCAAGTCCAAGTTCGGCCTCGCGCTGGACGAACTGGCGGAATTCCAGCGCCTTGCCGCGAAGCACGACGTGCGCATCGCCGGACTGCATGCGCACCTGGGCTCTGGCATTCTCGATGCCACGCATTGGCGCGACGTTTACGTGCAGCTCGCCAGCATCGCCGAGAAAATCGGCAGCGTTCACGTGCTCAACATCGGCGGCGGACTCGGCGTGCCTGCGCGCGCAGACGAGTCACCGCTTGATTTGACCGCGCTCGGCGCTGCGCTGACGGAAGTGAAAACCGCGTATCCGCAATTCGAATTGTGGGCCGAGCCCGGCCGCTATCTTGTCGCCGATGCGGGCGTGCTGCTCGCGCGCGTGACGCAGACCAAGCGCAAGGGCGATGTGCGCTATGTGGGTTGCGACGCGGGCATGAACTCGCTGATCCGTCCGGCGCTGTATGAGGCTTACCACGAGATCGTGAATCTTTCGCGCCTCGACGAGCCGGCGACGGAACTGGTGCAGATCGTCGGTCCGATCTGCGAATCCGGCGACGTGCTCGGCAGCAATCGCCGCCTGCCGCCGACGCAAGAAGGCGACGTGTTGCTGATTGCGCAGACCGGGGCCTACGGTGCGGCAATGGCGTCGCACTACAACCTGCGACAACCGGCGGCGGAGGTGGTGCTGTGACGCCGCGTGACCCGCGCCAAGCCAAGACTTTCCGCTTCGTGCGTTGCACATATGCGAATGGCGAGGCGCAACTGGTTTACGCGTTCGACGACGGCCCGGAATTGATCGAACGCATCGGGTTCCCGGGTGCACAGGTGTTGCCGCCGGGACGCGAAGCCGCATTTTCTGCAGCGCTGCGCCTGCTGCACCTGATCGCCGGAGTGAGCTATTACAAGGCCGGCGTGCCGGAGCAAATCATCGTCGAAGGCGAGGCACTGGATGCGGCGACGGCGGAATTCATGGATCAGGTTTATCTGCACGGCCTGGCGGAGTTCGCCTATCAGAACAAGCTGGATCTGCGCGGCAAGATTCGTTTTCCCCACGGCAGGGAGGCGCACGCACCCGCATCGGCACTGAGCCTGCAGCGCCGGACCCTGGTGCCCATCGGCGGCGGCAAGGATTCGCTGGTCAGCGTGGAGATGCTCAAGCGCCTCGGCGAACCGGCGACGGCGGCGTGGGTCGGCGAGTCGGCGCTGATTGCCGCCTGCGCGCAGCGCACGGATTTGCCGATGTTGAATCTCAAGCGCACGCTCGCGCCGGAGTTGTTCGAATACAACCGATCAGGTGCGTGGAACGGCCATATTCCGGTGACGGCGATCAATTCGGCGATCCTGATCTGCGCGGCGATCCTGTACGGTTACGATGCGATCGCGTTTTCGAACGAGCGCTCGGCCTCGGAAGCCACGCTCGAATACGACGGCCAGCCAGTCAACCACCAGTGGAGCAAGTCGCTGGATTTCGAGCGCGCCTTGCGCGAGTACACGGCCGCGCATATCGCCGCGAACCTCGATTATTTCTCGCTGCTGCGGCCATGGTCGGAACTCGCCGTCGCGCGCGCGTTCGCACGCGAATTGCGTTACGACGACGTGTTCTCGAGCTGCAACCGCAACTTCCGCATCCGTGGCGAACGCCCCGCCGACCGCTGGTGCGGACAATGTCCGAAATGCCACTTCGTGTTTCTCGCGTTGGCGCCGTTCGTCGCCAAGCCGCGCCTGCTCGGTATTTTCGGCCGTAACCTGCTCGACGATGCGGCGCTCGCGCCGGGCTTCGATGCGCTGCTCGAATTCCACGACCACAAGCCGTTCGAGTGCGTGGGCGAGGGCCGCGAATCGCGCGCCGCGATGCAAGCGCTGACGCAGCGGCCGGAATGGCGCGAGGATGCGCTCGTCGCGCGCTTCGCCGAGGAAATCGCGCCGCAACTCGATGTCCGCGAACTCGCGCTGGCGCCGTTGCTTGTGCCATCCGCGGAACACTTCCTGCCGCTGCGTTTGCAGCATCTGTTGCATGAAGCTGGCTGACCTCGAACGCGCGCGCGTCGCGGTCTGGGGTTATGGCCGCGAAGGCCGTGCCGCGCTGGCGACGTTGCGCCAGCGCTTTCCGGACAAGCCGCTGGTGCTGTTTTGTTCCGAGGACGAGAAGGTGCAGGTCACGGTCGATGCGAATCTTCGCCTCGTTGCGGGACTGGTCGATGCGCAGGCGTTGTCGCCATTCGACATCGTGATCAAGTCTCCCGGTATCAGCCCGTACAAGTCGCCGGTCCCCGAAGCGATTGAGAACGGTGTGCACTTCACTTCGGGCACGGCGTTGTGGTTCGCCGAGAATCCGCACGCTCGCGTCATCGGCGTCACCGGCACCAAGGGCAAGAGCACCACAAGCGCGCTGATCGCGCATCTGGCGCGTGCGCTCGGTGTGCGCACGGCGCTGGCCGGCAATATCGGTCTGCCGCTGCTCGATTTGCTCGGGCAGCGAGCCGATCGGTGGGTGGTCGAGTTGTCGAGTTTCCAGACCAGCGAAGCCGGGCCGCTCGACGTCGGCGTGATCACGAACCTGTACGAGGAACATCTGGACTGGCACGGCACTCCCGCTCGCTACGCCGCGGACAAGCTCAAACTCGCGGACGTCGCGCGCAGGCTGGTCGTGAACGCGATGCATCCGGATCTGCTCGCGCGCACCGTCACGCATTCGCGGCGCACGACATTCGGCGACGCTGCCGGCTGGCACGTGCGCGATGCGGCAATCTGGCGCGGCGACAAATACGTTCTGCCATTGGCCGAAATTCCGCTGTCGGGCGAGCACAATGCGCTGAATGTTTGCGCGGCACTTGTGGCGATTGAATGTGCCGGTCTCGACGCCATCGCCGCCGCAAGGCATGTCGCCAACTTCAAGCCGCTGCCACACCGCCTGCAATCGCTGGGCGTGCGCGACGGCATCGAATACGTCAACGACAGCATATCGACCACGCCGCACGCGACCATCGAGGCGTTGCGCAGCCTGCATGGCCGTGCCGTTACGGTGCTGGTCGGTGGTTTCGATCGTGGCGTGGACTGGAATCCATTTGTGGAATATGTGGCAAAGTACCCGCCGCACGGCATCGTAGCGATGGGAGCGAACGGGCCGCGCATCGGCGCTGCGCTGGCATCAAAAGGTTACGATGTGGCGCAAGCGGCAACCCTGGCTGAAGCCGTGGCCATCGCACGCAAGCTGACATCGGCGGGCGGTACCATTTTGCTTTCGCCCGGCGCGCCGAGCTTCGATCAGTTCAAGGATTACGCCGAACGCGGCCGCGAGTTCGCGCGTCAGGCGGGGTTCGATCCCGCTGGCATCGCGCAAATCGAAGGGTTGGGAATCGCATGAACATGCCGTCGCAAATCCAGCGTGTGTGGGACTTGCCCACGCGTGCGTTCCACTGGATG
This sequence comes from Rudaea sp., assembly GCA_035473575.1. Taxonomy (GTDB): domain Bacteria; phylum Pseudomonadota; class Gammaproteobacteria; order Xanthomonadales; family Rhodanobacteraceae; genus Rudaea. The sequence continues at coordinate 9,922 of DATIOA010000171.1, forward strand.
CTCGCCGTGTTGATTGCGCTGCAATACGCGACCGGCGAATTCCATTTCCTGGACATGCGCTGGCATTTCTGGTTCGGCTACGCCACGCTCGCGCTGATCGCATTCCGCGTGCTGTGGGGAATCCTCGGCTCGCAGACCAGCCGCTTTGCCGATTTCCTGCGCGGACCCGCCGCGGTGTGGCGTTATCTGCGTTCGCAATCTTCCACAAATCCGCAAACGCGCGTCGGCCACAATCCACTCGGTGGCTGGTCGGTGATCGCCTTGCTCGCGAGCGTCGCCGTGCAGGCGGTCAGCGGTTTGTTCGCCAGCGACGACATCGACACCGACGGTCCATTCGTCGCGCATGTTGCCGACGCCACGGTCAAGCTGATGACGCGCGTGCATCACTGGAACGAAAGCGTGTTGCTGGTCCTGGTCGGCCTGCACATCGCTGCGGTACTGCTGTATCTAGTCGTCAAGCGCGACAACTTGATTGCGCCGATGCTCAGTGGCCGCAAGAAGATGCAAGATGCGCGGCCTTTGCGTTTTGTCAGCGCCTGGCGCGCGCTGGCGCTGTTCGCGCTGTGCGCCGCAGCGGTGGTGGCCATGGTTTGGTGGGCAGGCTGACCGACGACCCGGTCAGCCGATTCGGTCAGCGCGTCTGATCAATCGGCCTTGTACTTCTCGTGGCAGTCCTTGCAGGCCTCGGCGGTCTTCTTGAATTGATCTTTCATCGCCGCGGTGTCGCCGCCCTTGGCGACTTCCGCCAATGCGCGGGTCTGCTCGACCAGGTTTTCGTCCTTGGCGGTGAAGTCGTCGAAGTTCTTCCAGATGCCGGGCTTGGCGTCGGTGGTCGCGCCTTTGTCCGAACCCTTGGCGAAGCCTTCCAGCACCTGCGGCGCGAGGCCGGCGATGCGGTCGGCATGCAGGGCGAATTCCTGCGCGTTCCAGGCCGTCTTGCCCTTGACCATGGCGGCAAGCGCGCCGAAATTCCAGCCGATCATGGTCATTGCCGCCTGGCGGTAGTGGATGACGTGCTCGGGCTTGTGCTGCGCGGCGGCCGGCAGGGCAAGACCCGCGGCGGCAATGGCGATGACAAGCGTGGCGCGTTTCATGGGCGGCTCCGTGGGACCTGCCCCGCAGTGTAGCAGTCGCGCCCCGCCATCGTTCACCCCCGAACGTCAGGGGTGGCGCGGCGTTATCATGGCGTCTCCACCCGATGGAGGATTGCCATGAATCGTCTGCTTGCTGCGGCCGTGCTGTTCGGACTTGGGTTCACCGTCGCGAATGCGGCGATGGTGACGCGCAACATCGACTACACCGTCGACGGCGCGAAGATGCAAAGCGTGCTCGTCTACGACGACGCGGTGAAGACGCCGCGACCGGGCCTGGTGATGGCGCCGGACTGGATGGGCATGAACCCGAACCAGGTCGCGTTGGCGAAACAAATCGCGGGCAAGGATTACGTCATCCTCGTCGCCGACATGTACGGCACCGCGGTGCGACCGAAGACGGCGGACGAGGCGGGCAAGGCATCTGGCAACATGTACAAGCACCGCGACGAACTGCGCGCGCGCGTCAAGGCGGCGCTGGCGCAACTCGAAGCGCAGCAGGGCAAGGCGCCGCTCGACGGCAAGCATTGGGGCGCAATAGGTTTTTGTTTTGGCGGCGCGGTCGCGCTCGACCTCGCGCGCACCGGCGCGGACCTCGCCGGCGTGGCGACGTTTCACGGCAACCTCGCCAGCGACGATCCGGCGCTGGCGAAGAACATCAAGGGCATGGTGCTGGCCATGAACGGCGCCGACGACACGTTTACGCCGGAATCGGCGATCCTCGGCTTCGAAAAGGAAATGCGCGACTCCGGCGTGGACTGGCAGTTCGTCAACTACGGCGGCGCGGTGCATTGCTTCGCAATTCCCACCGCCGACAACGCGGTCAAGGGCTGCAATTACGACGCGAAAGTCGCGCACCGCGCGTTCGCGCTGATGCACGGCTTCTTCGACGAGGCGTTTGCGAAGCAGTGATGCCTGTCGCACGCATCGCCATGCCAACGGCGCGGGCGTGATGCCCGCGTCTGCGCCGCCGGCGCAACGGCGGCAACTTGGACGCTCGCGCGAGTACACGCAGGCGAACCTGCCCGAGCGCCTGCGCCGGTGGCATGCGCCGCGTGCGAACCGTTGGGAATACTTGTGCGTCGACGCCGGTCCGCTGGTCGTCGAATGGCTCGACAGCGAAGGAGCGCAAAACCTGCGCACGGCGGAAAATTGCTGGATCGCCCCCGGTACGCGTTGGCGCATCGTGCAGCTGGATGCGCGGTCGCGATTCCGGCTGGAGATCCACGCCGACGCCGCGACGGCGGCGAGCACGCCTCAGTCATTGCGCGCGGCATTGCTCGATGCGGCCGAATGCGTGCGCATCGACGACGACGCGGCGCTTGCGCGCCTGCTCGCCGGCCTGCGCGCGGGCGAACGCCGGCTCGTTCGCGCCGGCTTCGACTTCGGCCCCGCGCTGCGCGCGGCCATCGTCGAAAGCGAGGGGACGCTGTGCTGGCATCCGCTGGATGCCGGCCACGGGCACGCGACCGCATTGCTGTCGCGTTCGACGCAGCCGGTCGGATTGGCCGAATACCTGGGCCGCGACCATGCGCTGATCGAGGCGGTATTGGCCGGTGCCTTGCGCGGCGATGCCGAGCGTGGAGCATGGCTGCGCAACGTGTTGACGCGGCATCTGCGCATCGAAGAGCAGTTGCTGTTCCCTGCCTACCTGGATGCGGGCGGCAATGCGGGCTGGGTGCGCGGCCTGTGCAACGAACACCGGCAACTCGAGCTACATCTGGACCGGCTTGTCGAAGCGGCGTCGCGACGTCGCTTCCTGTTGCTGCTCGACGGCCATGACGAGAAGGAAGAACAAATCGTCTATCCGGATATCCTGGCCAGGCTCGGCGATGGCGCGCGCGCCTTGGGCCGGCAGGCGATGCTGCTCAGCGCGGCTTGAACCGGACCTGCACGCGCTGCCCCACGCGCAGTTCGTCGCTGTCGAGCTTGAGGATGCAAGTCACGTCGCGCGTATCCGAGGCTTCCTGCGGGTCTTCGGTGAGCGTGCTCGGGCCGAACACGTCGCCGATGCGCTCGACCGTGGCGGAATAGGTCTTGCCGGCGCCGTCCTGGGTGACGACGTCGGCGCGCATGCCGATGCTCACCTTGCCGATGAAGGCCTCGTTCAATTCCGCGCGCACGATGCGCGGCGCGTCCGGCAGCAGGGTGAACAACGCGGTGGCGGATTGCGTGGAAACGACATCGGCCAGGTGCGCGCTGCGCGCAACGACGCGGCCGGCCACCGGCGCGCGGATCGTGAGCACGGCAACTTCATGCCTCGCCTGCTTCAGGTGCTGCTGCGCGGCTTCGACCGCGGCGTCGGCCTCGCCAAGTTGCGCGTTTGCCTCGGCCAGCGCCTGTTGCGCGTCGTCGGCGGATTGCCCGGTTGCGGCGCCGGCCTTGGCGGCTTCGGCGGCCCGTTCGGCGCGGGGTTTGAGTCCGGCCGCCTGCGTGCGCAGTGCGGCCGCGCGCGCCGTGGTCTGGTCGAGTTGGGCCTTGGCGATGCCGGCGGTCAGTTCGGCCTGCTTCGGATCGAGTTGGGCGAGCGCGTCGCCGGCCTTGACTGCGCTGCCCGGCGCGCCGTCGAGTTGGGCGATGACGCCGTCGCGCGGGGTCGAGATGCGGATGAGCCCGCCCTGCACGTCGACCTGTCCGCGCGCCATCGCCATGTAGGCGGGAGCGGCAGCCGGTGCCGCGGCGGAATTCGCGGCCTCGCGCGAGCAGGCGCCAAGCGCGCCCAATACCGCACTGACGATGACGATGCGATGGACGAACGTGCGGGTCATGGAGCAAGTTCCGGTTGCGAGGCGTCCGCCGGCGCGGCGTCGTTGCGTAGTTTATCCGATCGCGTGTTTTCGGATCGGACGGTGTCGGATTGGACCGTGTCGGACTGGATCAGGCCATCCTGGATCGCGATGATGCGGTCGGCGCTGGCGGCAAGGCGCTGGTCGTGGCTGACGCACACGACGGTGGTGCCGAAGGTGCGTGCGATGCGATGCAGCGAGTCGATCACGATTTTGCCGTTGACGCTGTCGAGTGCGCTGGTCGGCTCGTCCGCGAACAGCAATTGCGGTTTCTTCGCCAGCGCGCGCGCGATCGCCACGCGCTGCTTCTCGCCGCCGGACATCTCCAGCGGGCGCAAGTGCACGCGCGAGCCGAGTCCGACTTCCTCGAGTGCGGCGAGCGCGCGATTCTGCGCACTGCGACGGTCCAGGCCCAGATACCCCAACGGCAGCATCACTTGTTCCGCGGCGGTCAGCGCCGGAAACAGGTTGAAGCCCTGGAACACGAAGCCGGTGTGCTGCAGGCGGAAGCGTTCCAGTTCGGTGCGCGACAGCGTCCACAACTCCTCGCCGAGCGCGACGACGCGGCCGCGGTCGGGACGCAGCAGGCCGGACAGGATCGCCAGCAGCGTGCTCTTGCCCGACCCGGACGGGCCCAGCACGAGCGCGAGTTCGCGTTCCTCCAGTGCGATCGACAAATCCTCGAGCACGCGTGTGGCGATCTTGCCCGTGGTGTAGGCCTTGGCGATGTTCTCCGCGACGAGTGCGTGGGTCGTGGCCATGATTCAGCGCAGCAGATTCGCCGGTTCCAGATGCGCGATCGTGCGCACCGCCATCGCGCCGGAAACGAGTGCGATGGCGAGGACCAGGATGCCGCAGCCGATCGCGGCGGTGGCATCGAAGCTGATCGGAACGTTCTGGCTGCGCGCGAGCAGCATCAACGCCGCGCACACGACCGCGCCGGCGACGATGCCGAAACCGCCGACGATCAGCGCCTGTTCGAGCACGACCCGGCGCAGCGCGCCGTGGCCCGCGCCGAGCGCGTTGAGCATGGCGTATTCGCGCACGTGGCTGGCGACCGCGGCCATCAGGGTCTGGCTGGTGATGACCGTGCCGACCAGGAACACGATGAAGGTGAAGAACACGAAGCCAAGGCCCGCGCCGGTTTCGAACATCCAGTAGGTCGCCGCGGTGTGCGCAAATTCCGCCTTCGTCCACACCGTGAAGCGGCGTTGCGGCCAGGCCGCCTCGATGCGGTCGCGCACGCTGTCCGCATTCGCGCCGGGACGCAGCTCGGCGACGTAGTAGGCGACGCGGTCGGCCATCGTCGCATCGGTGTTCAGGCGCCGCGCGGTGGCGAGCGAGGTGACGATGTTGACGCCGCCGAGCGCGCGCAAGCCGTTGCTGGCCGCCACGATCTTGACGCGATGCCCGTTGAGCGTGGCGCTGTCGCCGATCGCCAGGCCCAGCTTGGGCAGCTCGGCAGAATCGACGATCACGCTGTCCGGTTCGTTGAGCATGGCGCGCATCGCCTGCGGAATCGCCTGCGCGAACATCAGGCCTTCGGGCGTAGGGTCTATGCCGGAAATGAATACCGAGACGCTGCCGTGGCTGGCCGGACCGCGCCAGTCGCCGTCGATCCAGTCGAACGGTTCCACGCGGATCACGTCCGCATCCATGCGCAGCGCCATTTCCGTGTCGAGCGGAATCGGCCTGCCGAGTTCGATGGTTTGCGTGCCGGGATAGCCGGCCCACAGGTCAGCGGTGGACTTGTTCACATACACGCTGGCACTGTCGAAGATGCCGAACATCAGCGCCGCCTGCATGAGCAGCAGCAGGCCGGAAAACGCGACGGCGAGCGCAGCCGGCAGGAATTTGCGCCATTCGTAGAACAGGGTCTTGCTCGCGAGCGCGACCACGCTCATGGCATGGCCAATGGCGGCAGCGCGCCGCCGAAGGATTTGTACACGGCGATGAAGGCGACTGCCGCGTCGCGTTGCGCGACCGATGCCTGCAACTGTGCCTGCGCCTGCGCAATGCCGGCCTGCGCATGGTCGGCTTTGTCGGCCAGGCCGATACGCTGCAAGGTTTGCGCGCGCGCCTGCGCCGTGTCGGCAAGTTCAAGTTGCGAGTGCGCGGCGTCGACACGCGCGCAGTTGCGGCTCCAGGTTGCGAGTGCGCTCTCGGCTTCGGCCACGCCTTCGAGCACGGCCTGCCGATAACCCAGCACCGCCGCCTGCAGGCCGGCGTCGCGCGCTTTCACCATGTCGTGGCGCGCGCCCCAGTCGAGCAGTGGGATATCGATCATCGGTCCGCCGGAAGGAATCGCCTTGTTCGGCTTGTCGACGTCGCCATTCAGGCGCGTCGCGGAGATCAGGGTGCCGCCAAGGCCAAGCTTGGGCCACAAGTCGGCGCGCGCGATGCCCAGCTCGCCCGCAGCGCGCAGCACGTCGAGCTCGGCGCGACGGATTTCCGGGCGCGTGCGCAACAGGTCGGCTGGAGTCTGCGAGAAGTGCACCTCGGACAGCACTGGCTGCGGGCCGGCGGCCGAAAGAGTGGAGTCAGGTTGTGGTTCTGCCAGCAATACGTCCAGCGCCTGCTGTGCCTGCGCGATCGCTTCGGCAGGTTCGGCGGCATCGGCATGCGCTTGCGCGAGTTCACCGGCGCGCTTGTCGACGTCGTCCTGCGACGCCAGGCGCAGGCGCAGACGCGTTTTGGCGATTCCGAGGTCCTGTTCGCGCAATTGCACTATGTGATCGAGCGTTGCCGCGCGCGCCTGCGCGGCACGCAGATCGACGTAGCTGCGCGCGACCTCGGCGATCAGGCTCACGCGTGCGGCCGTCACGCCGGCTTCGGCGGCCTGCAAGTCGGCAGCAGCCACGCGTGCGTTGCCGAGGCCACGGCCGAAGAAACCGAATTCCCACTGCGCATCGAAGCCGATTTCGTAGTAGTTGGTGGTCGCCGCCGGGTCGGGTTCGGCAAAGGTGTGGAACGACACCTGCGGCATGAATTGCGTGCCGGATCGGTGCTGCAGCGCGCGCGCGCCGCGCAGGCGCAAGGTCGCCTGCTGCAGGGTCAGGTTCTGTTGCAGGGCACGCTCGATCAGCGCGTCGAGTTGCGCGTCGTTGAACGCATGCCACCACGAATTCAGGTCCGGCGCCGGGCCGAGCCTGGACGACTCGGCGGGTGCGTCGTGCCACTTCGCGGGCATGTCCGCATGCAGGTCGGGCAGCGGCGTGTTCAGCGCGCAGGCGCCGAGCGCCACGCAGGCGGCGAGGGCAAGCGAAATCTTCAGGCGTGCGCTCACGCGGCGGCCTCGCGCGGCACGCGCGCCAGCAGCAGATACACCGCCGGCATCAAGATCAGCACGATTGGCACGGCCGAGATCAATCCGGCGATGATCGCGATGGCGAGCGGCTGCTGCATCGCCGAACCGGTGCCGATGCCGAGCGCGAGCGGCGACAGGGCGAGGATGGCGATCAACGAGGTCATCAGGATCGGCCGCATGCGCATGCTGCCGGCCTCGACCAGCGCGTCGCGGTCGAGCGGCCGCGAGAAATCGATCTCGGCGAAGTAGAAGATCGCGATTTCGGTGACGATGCCCAGGATCATGGTCAGGCCCATGATCGAGGACAGGTCCAGTTCGGTGTTCGTCAGCCACAGTCCCGCGAACACGCCGGCGAGCGAACAGAACGTTGCGACGAGAATGCTTGCGACCACGGCGATGTTCTCGTACAGGAACATGAGCAAGGTGACGATCAGCAGCAGCGCGCCGGCGAAAACCAGTGCCATGGCGCGGAACGAATCCTGCTGCTGCCCGTACAGGCCGCCATACTCCACCTGCATGCCGGAGGGCAGTTTCAGTTTCGCCACGCTCGCCATTACATCGCTCATTGCCGATCCCAGATCGCGCCCTTCCAACCGCGCCGTCACCGCCACCATCGGCCGCTGATCCTCGCGGTCGGATTGCGGCTGGCCCTCGGCGATGGAGACATCCGCCACCCGCCCCAGCGGCAGGGTGTGGCCATCCGCCGCACGCAGTGGCAACGCGGCGATTTGGCCGATGCGCTGCCGCATGTCGCCGGGCGTCCACACGCGGATGCCGACCAGTTTCTCGCCTTGCCGGATCGACCCGGCAAGGCTGCCGCCCAGTTCGGTTTCGATCTGGCGCGTGACCGCGTCCGGATCGAGCCCGTCCACGGCCGCGCGCGCGCGGTCGACGCGAATCTCGATCGCGTCGCCGGCGATCTTGACCCCGTCGAAGACCTCGACCACACCCGGTAGTTTAGCAATCGCGGCGGCGATTTTGGCGGCCCAGGCGCGGTCGGCGGCGGGATCCTGGCCGAAAACCTTGACCTCAACGGGCTGGGGCGTGGCGACCAGGTCGCCGATCAGGTCTTCCATCAGCTGCGCGGTTTCGATGCGCAGGCCCGGCACCTGCTCCGCGATCCTGGTGCGCACGTCGGCCATGACTTCTTCGATGCCGCGCCGCGGTGGCGGCTTGAGGTGCACGAAGAAGTCGCCCTCGTTCGCCTCGGTCAGGCCGCCGCCGAGCTGCAGGCCGGTGCGGCGCGAATAATTGTCGACCTCGGGCGTGGCCTTGATGATCGCCTCGACCTGGCGCAGCAGGCGGTCGGTTTCGGCCAGCGATGTGCCGGGTTCGCTGACGTAGTCGATCACGAAACCGCCTTCGTCCATGTGCGGCATGAAGCCGGTGCCGAGGCGCCAGTAGCAGGCGAACGCGACGACGATGCACACGGCGATGACTGCGAGCGCCCAGCGCGGCCGCGCCAGCGCGCGACGCATGCGCACGCTGTAGCGCCGGTGCGCGCCGGCGATCCAGCGATCGGCCTGTTCCATGCTTTGCGCATCGCGGCGGCGGATCAGCCGTGCCGCGACGAGCGGCAGCGCGAGCGCGGCCAGTGCCCAGGAAACCGCCAAGCCTGTGGCCATGGTCAAGGCCAGCGCCTTGAAGAAGCCGCCGGCGACGCCGCCGAGAAAAGCCAGCGGCGCGAACACGACGATGGTCGCCAGCGAAGAACCGGTCAGCGGGCGCAGCATTTCCTGTGCGGCATCGAGTACGGTGGCATCGTCCGCCTCGTGCTGCGCGCCGACGCGACGCATGATGTGCTCGATCATGACCACCGCGTCGTCGACGATGAGGCCGACCGCGGCGGCCATGCCGCCCAGGGTCATGATGTTGAAACTCATGCCGAACGCGTGCAGCAGAAGCACCGTGATCGCGATGACGATCGGCAGGATGACCGCAGCGATCAGGGTGACGCGTGCGCTGCGCAGGAATCCGAACAGCACCAGCGCGGCGAACAGGGCGCCGATCAGGATCGCGTCGCGCACGCTGGCGGCTGAGGCGACGATCAGGTCGGACTGGTCATAGTAGGTGCCGATGCGGATATCCGGCGGAATCTGCGCGCGCAGTTGTGCGAGGCGCGCGCGCACGTCGCGCACCAGCGCGACCGTGTTCGCACCGCGCTGCTGGCGGATATTGATCAGCACGGCGTCGCCGCCGTTCGCGGTCACACGCGTCCATTCCGGTTGCCGGCCGAGTTGCACGTTGCCCAGGTCCGCAACCGTGATCGGCTGGCCGTTCACCGTTTTCACGACGGTGCGGCGGATGTCGTCGACGCCGCGCAGGCGCGAATCGGCGATGGTCAGGTACAGGCGATAGCGATCCTCGATGCGTCCGACCGCGGCCACGGCATTGCCCGCATTGAGCGCCTGCACAACGTCGTCGGTGGCAAATCCGTGCGCGCGCAGCCGCGCGGGATCGAGCAGGACCTGATACTCGGCCGTGCGTCCGCCCAGCACTTCGATGTCGGCGACGCCGGCCACGGCGCTCAGCGCCGGAGCGAGTTCGAGCGTGGCGAAGTCGCGCAGCGCGACCGGGTCGCGCGTGGCCGAGGTCAACGTCAGACCCAGGAACGGGAACACGGTCGGATCGCGGCGCTGGGCGTCAAACGAGACGCCCGGTGGCAGCGAGGGCAGGGCGCCGTTCATTGCCGCCTGCACCTGCAGCAGCGCCTGCGTCATGTCCGCGCCCCACGGAAACGTGAGGGCGATTTCCGCCGATCCGCGGCTGGTCGTGGAACGCACGCGTTGCACCTTGGGAACGCTGCGCAACACGCGTTCCAGCGGGCGCGTGATCTCCGTTTCCATGCGTTCGATCGGGCGGTCGCCGGCGTCGATGGCGATCACCACGCGCGGAAAATCCATGTTCGGAAAAAGCGCGACCGGCAGGTTCCACGCGGCGACGATGCCGCCGGCGGCGAAGATCAGGATCAGCAGCAGAAGCGAGCGCTGATGCCGGGTCAGCCAGACCCCGGTCATTGCGCCTTGACCGCCATGCCGTCCTGCAATTCGTAATTGCCGAGCACGACGACGGATTCGTTTGCGGCGAGGCCGGAATTGATCGCGATGCGCTCGCCGTCGTCTTCGCCGGCATCGACGAAGCGCCGTACGGCCTTGCCGGACTGCACCACGAAGACGTACGCCTTGTCGCCTTGGTAGAGAACCGCAGCGCGTGGTACGCCGAGCACGGGTTTGCCGGATCCGGTTTCGATCTGCGCGCTCACCGGCGCGCCGGGCGGTATCCCCACGGAATCGGCAAGCTTGGCGACGACTGCAATCAGCCGTGTCTGCGCATCGATCTGGCTGCCGACGCGCTCAACGACGGCTTGATGCTCCGTCGCGGAGTCCTGCAGCAGGCGAAACTTCACGACCTCACCCGTGCGCACTTGCGCTATCGCGGCGGGCTCGACGCCGAGGTCCAGGCGCAGGCCGGATGTGTCGCCGACATGAGCGAATGCCGTATCGGGGGCGATCACTTCGCCCGCGTGTGCGGCGATGTCCGCGACCACGCCGTCGCCCGCGGCGCGCAGCGTGCGCTCGCCCGCACCGCCGAAACGCGAGTTCGCGGACGCGCGCACCGCCTCCGCATTGTGCGCGGCCTGCTCGGCAGTGGCGAGATCGGTGTTCGTCGCCAGATGCTGGTCGAACAGGGTTTGCGTGCGCGCCAGCTCCTTGCGAGCAAATTGGGCATCGTTGCCGGCGCGCTGCAATTCCAGCGTCGCGGCGGCGGTCGGCGCGAGCACGACGAGCGCATCGCCTTTGCGCACCGCCTGTCCAGCCACGACCGCGACGCGCACCACGCGTGCCTGATACGGCACCGACAGGGGTTGCAGGGCATCGGCGGAAAATTCCACTGTGCCGTACGCCGTGAGGAATTGGCGCATCGGCGCGAGCGTTGCCGACGCAACCTGCACTGTCGCCACCGTGGCGACCGCCGGCTGCGCGTCGTCCTCATCGGCGAATACGGGTGCGATCGCGAACGGGAGTACGCAAACGATCCAGCATGCCATGCGCAGCGTCAGGGCCATACCATTGCTCCCACATCGATGGACAACGCAATTTCCCCTTCCGATTGAGCCTGCGCCAGTGCGAGGCTGGCGATTTCCTTGTCGAGCAGGCCCGCGCGCGCGGTCTCGAAGGTTACCAGAGCCACGTCGCGGTGCTCGCTGGCTTGTTCCAGCGGCTGCATTTCGCCGCGCAATTTTTCGAGCTGCGCGTCGAGCGCCTGACGCTGCGTGGCGAGCTGCTTGAGCGCTTCCACCTGCGCGGCGATGGATGCCTGCGCGTCGAACACGCGCGCCGCGTACTCCGCATGCAGTTGCTCGCGCGTCGCTTTCGCCACCGCGATGCCGCCGCGATTGCGGTTCCACA
>DATIOA010000172.1:0-3429 GCA_035473575.1 Rudaea sp.
GGTGTCGATGCTGCCGGCGTTTGCATTTTCCGGGGCGGGCGGCGCGGCTTTCTGCGATAATCCCCGTTTTGCCGCGCCAGACGGGTTTGCGGCCTCTGGCAGCCGCATGAACCTGATCCGCAATTTCTCCATCATCGCCCACGTCGACCACGGCAAATCCACGCTCGCCGACCGCATCATCCAGTTGTGCGGCGGTCTGGAGGCGCGCGAGATGGAAGCGCAGGTGCTCGATTCCAACCCGATCGAGCGCGAGCGTGGCATCACGATCAAGGCGCAATCGGTGTCGCTGCCGTACACGGCGCGCGACGGCAACACCTACCAGCTCAATTTCATCGACACGCCCGGACACGTGGATTTCAGTTACGAAGTCTCGCGCTCGCTGGCTGCGTGCGAAGGCGCGCTGCTGGTGGTCGACGCGGCGCAGGGCGTCGAGGCGCAGTCGGTGGCGAACTGTTATACCGCGACCGAAATGGGTCTTGAAGTGGTGCCGGTGCTGAACAAGATCGACCTGCCGACCGCAGATATCGACAAGGTCAAGGAAGAAATCGAAGCGGTAATCGGCATCGATGCGAGTGACGCCATCCCGATCAGCGCCAAGACCGGCCTGAATGTCGTCGAGGTGCTCGAAGCGATCGTCGCGCGCATCCCGCCGCCGAAACCGCGCGACACCGATCGGCTGCAGGCGCTGATCATCGATTCCTGGTTCGACAACTATCTGGGTGTCGTGTCGCTGGTGCGCGTGATGCAGGGCGAGATCAAGCCGCGCGACAAGCTGCTGGTGATGTCGACCGGACGCGCGCACGAGGTCGATCAGGTCGGCGTGTTCACGCCCAAGCGCAAGGTCAATGACAAGCTCGGCGCCGGCGAAGTCGGCTGGGTCACGGCTTCGATCAAGGACCTGCACGGTGCGCCGGTCGGCGACACGCTCACGTCCGCGGCCAAGCCCGCCGCTGCGCCCCTGCCGGGCTTCCAGAAGATGCAGCCGCGCGTGTTCGCTGGCTTGTTCCCGGTCGTCGCCGACGATTACTCCGCGCTGCGCGAGGCGCTGGAAAAGCTCAAACTCAACGACGCGGCCCTGCATTTCGAACCGGAATCCTCCGAGGCGATGGGCTTCGGTTTCCGCTGCGGATTCCTCGGCCTTTTGCACATGGACATCGTGCAGGAGCGTCTGGAGCGCGAATACGATTTGAACCTGATCAGCACCGCGCCGACGGTAATTTACGAGATACTCAAAACCGATGGCACGGTGATGCTACTGGACAATCCGGCCAAACTGCCGGCGGCGCAGTATGTCGAGGAAATCCGCGAACCGATCATCGTTGCCAACATCCTCACGCCTCCCGATCACATCGGCAACGTGATCAAGCTGTGCGAGGAAAAACGCGGCGTGCAGCGCGCGATCCATTACCTGGCGAGCCAGGTGCAGATCAGCTACGAACTGCCGCTGGCCGAAGTCGTGCTCGATTTCTTCGACAAGCTCAAATCCGTATCGCGCGGCTACGCCTCGATGGAGTACCACTTCGACCGCTTCCAGGCCGGACCGCTGGTGCGCGTCGACGTGCTCATCAACGGCGATCGCGTTGACGCGCTGAGTCTGATCCTGCATCGTTCCAGCGCCGACCGGCGCGGACGCGAACTGGTCGAGAAAATGAAGGAGCTGATCCCGCGCCAGCAATTCGACGTGGCGATCCAGGCGGCGATCGGTGCGCAGGTCATCGCGCGCTCCACCGTCAAGGCGCTGCGCAAGAACGTGCTGGCCAAGTGCTATGGTGGCGACGTCTCGCGCAAGCGCAAGCTGCTGGAAAAACAGAAGGAAGGCAAGAAGCGCATGAAACAGGTCGGCAGCGTGGAAATTCCGCAGGAAGCCTTCCTCGCGGTGCTGCAGGTGGACAAATAGGGAACGACGATGGATTTCGATTTCGCATTGCTGCTGGTGGTGTTGACTGCCGTCACCGGCGTGATCTGGCTGCTCGACCGTCTGCTTTTCGCCCGCGGACGCGCGGCGCGCGCGCAGGCGCTGAGCGCGGCCGAAGGCAGCGCGGTGGAACGCCAGCAGCGCGCGCAGGAAGCCCTGCGCGAACCGATCCTGGTCGAATACGCGCGCTCGTTCTTCCCGGTCATCCTGATCGTGTTGTTGTTCCGCTCGTTCATCGCCGAACCGTTCAAGATTCCGTCCGGCTCGATGATGCCAACCCTGCTGGTCGGCGACTTCATCCTGGTCAACAAGTTCGCCTACGGGCTGCGCCTGCCCGTGCTCGGCACCAAGCTCGTCGACATCGGCGAACCGCACCGCGGCGATGTGTTCGTCTTCAAGTATCCGGGATTTTCCTGCACGCTCGACGGCAAGCCGGTACGCAGCGGCAAGCCCTGCGAATACACGCTGGCGCCGGTGCCGAAGCTGGATTACATCAAACGCGTGATCGGCCTGCCGGGCGATACCATCACGTACCGTAACAAGACCCTGTATGTGAACGGCGAGGAAGTCGCGCAGACCGATGTCGGACCCTTCGTCGGCACGGGCATGGAAGGCCGACGCATGGCCGGAGCAGAGATCCACGCCGAGACGCTTTCCGGCATGCGGCATCAAGTCCTGGAATCGAATTTCCTGCCGCCGGGCCGCGAAGGCACCTGGGTCGTACCCGCTGGACACTACTTCGCAATGGGGGATAATCGCGACAACAGCGAAGACGGCCGCTACTGGGGCTTCGTGCCGGAAAAGAACCTGATCGGCAAGGCCTTTGTGATCTGGATGAATTTCGACGGCGGCATCGACTTCAAGCGAATCGGTACCTTGATCAAGTGAGGACAACCATGCGCAGGCAACACGGCATCACCCTGATCGGCTTTGCCATCGTTCTGATCGTCGTTGGCTTCTTCGCCTATGCGGCGATGAAACTGATTCCGGTCTATACCGAATATTTCGCCGTGGTCAAGTCCGTGAAATCGCTGCAGAGCGACGCGGGCATCCAGAACATGGGCATCGAGGAAATCCGGCGCAAGATCGAACCGGTCTTCGACGTGCAATACGTGGACGAAACCGACGTGCCGCTGACGTCCCTCACCTTGATTACCGCCAACGGCCAGCACAGCCTGAACGTTGCCTACAGCGTGCAGAAGCCGTTCATCTACAACATCGACCTGCTCGTGCATTTCAACTACACCGTCGACCTGTCCAAGGGCGCGACGTACTGAGTTTGGGCGCCGCCTTCGCCTACCGATTTCGCGATCCGGCGCTGCGCGAACAGGCGCTGCGCCATCGCAGCACCGGCGCGCGCAACAACGAGCGGATGGAATTCCTCGGCGACGCGTTGGTCGGGCTGTTTGTGGCGGAGTTGCTCTACGCCCGCTTTCCGCACGCCGACGAGGGCGACCTGACGCGCTGGCGCGCGCGCATGGTCAACGAAGGCGCGCTCGCGCAAATAGCGCGCG
>DATIOA010000173.1:0-6291 GCA_035473575.1 Rudaea sp.
GTGATGACGACGCTGTTGCCGCCCAGCGTGTAACCGGCGAATGCGGAAACGCCGGCCGCGGCGGCGGCGATCAGCATGCGGCGCAGGCGCAGGCGGTAAGGCCCCGGCTGGTCCGAGAACATGGTGTTGAGCGCGCCGGCGGAGATGCCCAGGCCGATTTCGATATGGCCGCTCGCCGCACCGAGCGCCAGCGGCAGCGTCACCGCCGCGGTATTGCGCAGGGCGACGGTGTGAGGTACGTCGCGCGGTTTGAATTCCAGCAGGAGTTTCAGCATTGCGGAGAGAATACCCGGCCCGCGCTGAAGCGTGGGTTACCTGTATTTTCCCGGTGCGGGATTGACCTGCCCGCAGGATTTGCAGGTGCGCGCGTCGAGCGAGCGGTAGAAGCGCTCGAACACGGCCGGGAAATCCGTCTCGATGCTGCCGAGCGTAAAGAACTCTTCGTACAGCTTGTGGTTGCAGCGCTCGCAGAACCAGAGCAGGCCGTCCTTCTCGTGGGCGAGGCGCTTGCGTTCGATGACCAGGCCGATGGAATTCGGCATGCGTTGTGGCGAATGCGGCACGCGCGGCGGCAGGTAGAACACTTCGCCGGCCCGGATCGGGATGTCGCGGGCGCGGCCTTCGTCCTGCACGCGCAAAATCATTTCGCCTTCGATTTGATGGAAGAATTCCGGACCTTCGTCCCAGTGGTAGTCGGTGCGTGCGTTCGGTCCGCCGACGATCATGACGATGAAATCGCCGTCGACGATGCATTTGTTGCCGACCGGTGGCTTGAGCAAGTGCCGGTGTTCGTCGATCCATTTCTTGAAGTCGATGGGCGGAGCGAGCATGTCAGCGTCCTTCCGGCAGCGCGGCAACGCATTTCAATTCAATGGCGATCGGCGTCGGCAGCGCGGTGATGCCCAGCGTGGTGCGGCAAGGTTGCGCGGCGGTGAAATATTCGGCGTAGATCGTGTTGTACGCTGTGAAATCGCCCGCCATGTCGGTGAGGAACACGGTGACGTCGAGCAGATCTTCCCAGCGCGCGCCGGCGGCTTCCAGCACGGCGCGCACGTTGGCGAAGACCTGCCGGCATTGCGCGGCGATGTCGTAGGCGGCGAGCGTGCCATCGACGTTGTATACATTTCCTGGAATGGCATTCGTGGCCGGATCGCGCGGCCCGACGCCCGACAGAAACAGCAGGCTGCCGACGCGCCGCGCGTGTGGATAGGCGCCGACGGGCCTGGGCGCGGCATCGGTGCGGATGCCGTCACTCACGGCTTGCCGCCCTTGCCGTCTGCGGCAATCGTGACTTCGCGCGAAGTAATGATGCGGTTGCTGCGGTCGAGCGCATTGATGCGGTATTTGCCGGGGCGCAGGAACAAGCGGCTTTTCACCGTGCCGGGATCGGTCTGCACGCGATCGGCCATGTCCGTGCCGGGCTGGATGATATTGAGCAGGGTGCGGTCGGCGGCCACGGCATCGTCGCCTTCGTTGGCGTAGCGCGCTTCGATCAGGCACGGGAAACGCCCGCGGCACATGTCGCCCGCGACCGGATAAGGCATGCGCAATCCGCCCAAGTCCAGCCAGTCCGGCCGCAGGTCGTTGTGCGGCGCAGACGGAAATACCACGCTCACGTCGTATTGCGTGGGCTTCAGCGTCCAGGCCTGCTTGCCGTCGACGAACACGACTGGCCATTTCAGATGGAAGGCGTCGACGATGGCCGTGTAATAGGGATGATCCTGATTCGGCCGCGCGTGCTGGATCATCATGGTTTGCTCGATGCACAGCGGATCGATGCCGGACATCTTCTCGAAGAATTCGGCCATGCTGCTTCCGCCAAGGTACTTGCCGGTCTTCTGGATATGCGCAAAGCCCGCGTCCACGACCAGGCGCGCGTTTGGATCCTGCTTGAAGACGTGGTACAGCTTTTGCGCGCCGGCCAGTTCGCGTGGATCGCCGGCGCCGGCGTTTTCCACGTCGTAGGCGATGACCTTGAAGCCCAATTTGAGCGCGGTGCGCACCATTTCGCCATACAGCGGTTCGTTGATGTAGAAGCCGCTGTCGGGCGTCGGATAGCCGCGCTGGTTGAGGTTCTCGTCGTTGCGGTACAGGGTTTCGGCGGCGAAATAATTGAAGCCCTGGGCGCGCAGTTTTGGCAGCATTTCGATGGTCAGCGTGCGCGTCACCGGCGCGCTGTGCGCCTCATTGAAGAACACGGCCTTGCGGTCCTTGGCGAGTTCCAGGATCGCGTCCGCCGCAGGCTTCGCCTGCCAACTGCCGCCAAGCGGCGTGCGCGCATCGTCAGGCTGTGCCGGCTGGGCGATGGAAAAGCTCGCCGCCGCGCCGTCGTAATCGCCGATGAAGGTTTGGAACCACGACAGGTACTGGCCGAAAATGATCTGGAACGCGCGTTCGTGGTTCGCGTCGTATTGGCCTTGCATGTACACGTATTGCGCGAGCAGGCCGGGCAGCTTGCGCGCGTCGTGCATGATCTTGTCCGACTTGTCGGCTGCGCGCAACTGCTGGCTGCGCCATTCCGACGGCGAGATTTCGCTTGCGCGCGGCGTGGTGTGCTCGGTATCCGCGGCAGCGAATTGCGCGAATCCGGCGCTGGCTACGATCAACAATTTGCACGGTAGGGCGAGGAACCTGCGCATGCTCACTCCAGATTGATGCAGATGTTTTTCGGTTCGGTGAAGAATCTCAGCGCATCCACGCCGCCTTCGCGGCCGAGGCCGGATTGCTTGACGCCGCCGAACGGCGTGCGCAGGTCGCGCTTGAGCCAGCAGTTGATCCAGACGATGCCGGATTCCAGCCGCGCGCCGACGCGGTGCGCGCGCGCCAGGTTCGTCGTCCATACCGACGCGGCGAGGCCGTAGTTCGTCGCATTGGCGAGTGCGATGGCCTCGTCCTCGTCATCGAATGGAATCAGCGTTGCAACCGGGCCGAAGATTTCTTCCTGATTCGTGCGGCAATCCGGACCGAGGCCCTCGATCAGAGTCGGCGCGACGAACCAGCCTTCAGCGCAGCGGCCCGCGAGATGAATCGCGTCGCCGCCGCACAGGATGGCTCCGCCTTCCTCGCGCGCGAGGGCGATGTGGCCCATGACCTTGTCGAAATGCGCGCGCGAAACCAGCGCGCCGAGATCGTTCGCCGCATCCAGCGGATCGCCGACGCGCAAGACGCGGACTTTTCCCACGAACGCGGACTTGAATTCCGCGTAGATCGATCGCTCGACGAGGATGCGCGAGCCGCACAGGCAAATCTGGCCCTGGTTGGAAAATGCCGAACGCACCAGCGTCGCCCAATTTTTCTCGTTCGCTTCCCAGTCGGCGAAGACGAGGGTGGGATTCTTGCCGCCCATTTCCAGCGAGGTTTTCACGAAGCGCGGCGCGGTGGCGGTGGCAATGGCGGCGCCGGTGCGCGTGGAGCCGGTAAACGAGATCGCCGCAATGCCGGGATGCTGGATCAGTGCCGCACCCGTGTTCGCGCCGCTGCCATGGACGATGTTCAGCACGCCGGGCGGAAGTCCGGCATCGATGCAGACTTGCGCAAACATGGCTGCGGTCAGCGGCGTGATTTCCGAAGGCTTTGCGACGACGGTATTGCCGGCGGCCAGCGCCGGCGCGATCTTCCAGGTGAACAGATACAGCGGCAGGTTCCAGGGCGAGATGCAGGCGACCGCACCGAGCGGCTGGCGCAGGGTGTAGTTGATCGCCGCGCCATCCATGTCGTGCGCTTCGGACGAGAACTGCGCGATCGCCGTAGCGAAGAAACGCAGGTTCGACACCGCGCGCGGGATGTCGAGGCTGCGCGCCAGCGCGACGGGTTTGCCGCTGTCGCGCGATTCTGCCTGCGCGAATTCCTCGAGCCGCGTTTCAAGCAGATCGGCGATCCGGTTCAAGAGTTGCGCGCGCTGCGCGACGGGCGTGGCTGCCCACGCCGGGAATGCGCGCGTCGCGGCGGCCACGGCGGCGTCGATGTCGGCAGCGTCCGCGTCGGGACAATCGGCGTAGTGTGCGCCGGTGGCCGGTTCGAACACGTGCAGCCAGCGCCCGCCGCGCGGCGGACCCAGGCGACCGTCGATGTAGTTGGCGAGTTTCAGGCGTTCGGGCATGGCCTAACTGTAGCGCCCGTGGCGCCGCGGCGGAACAGGCGGGAAGTCATCCCGCGAACAGGGATCGCTGCACCGGGGCGAAACTGCGCCGGTGCGCCGCGCAGGGTCCGAGACGCTCCAGCGCGGCGAAGTGTTCCGGGGTGGGATAGCCCTTGTGCCGGGCAAAACCGTAGCCGGGGTGGATCGCGTCGAGTTCGCACAGTATCCGGTCGCGCGCGACCTTGGCCAGGATCGACGCCGCGCCGATGACCGGTTCGGTCGCGTCGCCGTCGACGATGGCGCGTGCGGAGCAACACAAATCCCTGGGCAGACGATTGCCGTCGATCAAGGCGAGTGCGGGCGCCGGTGCGAGCGCGGTCAGCGCGCGCGCCATGCCAAGCAGGGTGGCCTGCAGGATATTCAACCGGTCGATGTCAACGACGCCGATTTCGACCACGCTGAAGGCCAGCGCGCGTTCACGGATCTGCGCGTCCAGCGCCTCGCGCCGTGCGGCGCTGAGCGTCTTGGAGTCGGCGAGCCCGGCGATTGGCCGCGCCGGATCGAGAATCACCGCGGCCACAACGACCGGCCCGGCCAGCGGTCCGCGACCGGCCTCGTCCACACCGGCGGTCAGCGATTCACTCATGCACGGCGTGCAGCGTGTCGAAGACGTAGTTGTCGTAGGAATCCAGCATCGGCTTGTTCGGACAGTCGAGATAGCGGCCCTGGCAGCGCTCGCGCATCAGCGCATTGGCCTGGAAGAAGGTGTCTTTCGCAACGCCGGCGACATCGAGGATCAGTCCGCCCGCGAAGCTGATGTCCAATGCCGGATAGCTGTAGCCGCTGCGCGCCGGCTTGTAGTTGCTCTTGAGCATGTAGTACGTGATGAAGTTGGAATCCGGCACGCTCGGCGGCACGATTTTCGGCAATGCTCGGATGGCGCCTTCGAACGACGGCTGGTGGTCGCCGAAGTGGAACAGCACGGATGGCCGTCCGCTGTCGAGCAGGGTCTTCTCGATGTGCGTGATCGCCACGTCCGAACCCGAGAGCCGGTACAGGTAATTGGCGAGATTCAGGTTCAGCCAGTCGTCCAGGTCCTTCGGCTTCCAGCGCCCGGGAAACAACGGTTTGTCGAACGGCGTCGGCATGGTTTTGTACGGATCCATGTGCGGTCCATGCTGGCGCAGGGTCAGCATCATCACGAACAGCGGCTGCTTGCCGATGGTTTTCTTTTCCTGCGCGTAGATGCGGTCGAAGACCTGCACCAGGTCGCTGTCCGGCGATTCCCACGACAGGCCGTAGTCGGCGCCGTCGTAGAACTTGTCGAAGCCGTAATCCTTGTAGGCGTTGCGTGCATTGATGAAATCGCCGGTCATCGGATAGATCGCGATGACGCGGTAGCCGGCCGCGTGCAATACGCGCGGCAGCGTGTAGGCGACGCGCGGCGCGAGATTGTACGGCGCGTACAGGCCGGCCTCGCCGAAGCTCAGGTGGTTCAAGCCGGTGAGCAGGGCGAATTCGCTGGTCCAGGTGCCGCCGCCCCAGACGTGCATCGTGGCGAATCCGTGCGCGCGCGTGCGGCCGTCGGCCTCGAACATCTTGCGTTTGCACAGCGACCCGATCGTGCAGTCCTTGAGCATGGACGGATCGAACGTGCTCTCCTCGAGGATGGAAACGATGTCCGGGTGTTCCTGCGCGCTGGCGAATTTCGTCGTCGCGCAACGGCTCTTCGCGCAAGCCGGTGGATTGTCGGCGGACGATTGCGTCCATGCCAGCGACTTGTCGGCGTCGGCGGCGGGTGTGGGAATCACGATCTGCGTCTGCCAGAACGAGGCGAAGAAATCGACGATGTAATTGCGGTCGTTCATCATCGCCCACATGCCCTTGTCGAACACGCTGGCGAAGGGACCGCGCGGCGCGTCCACGGCGACCAGCAGGGCCACTGCCGCGAGCGCGCCTACGCCTTGCACGAGCCGGCGCGGCGCCGGACGCAGGTGCGCGAACAGGCGCGGCCGATCCAGCCACCACACGAGGATCAGCAAACCCGGGATCAACACGGCGCCGCCGATCAGCGCCGCCATGACGCTCGGATAGCGCGTGGCCACGTCGAGCAGGTCGCGGTTGAGGAAATAGACCAGGTCCGGTGCGAGCAAGGGCGTGGTCAGGTACTGGAATTTCAGTGCGCCCGCGATCAGCAGTCCGCCGAAGACGAC
>DATIOA010000174.1:0-1602 GCA_035473575.1 Rudaea sp.
AGTGACGATCAGCATGTGGCGGGCGTCGTCGAGCGCAAGGTCATACGGTTCGAACGGTTCGCTGCGCACGCGCTCGATCACCGGGTGGCGCCCGCGCACGATGCGGATGCCATCCGCGTCGGTCAGTTGCGGCGCTTTCCAGTTCAGCGCATCGGCGCGCTCGGCGAGATTCGCCAATACATCGAGTTCGGCCATTGCATTCGCGGCGCGCTTGAGCGGATCGAGGCGTTCGCCCAGAAAATCCAGCAGTGCGTCGTACAGCGCGCGTTCGCGCATCAGCGCGCGTTCGCGCGCCGACAGCACCTTGTCCTCGAAGGATTTTAGTTCCTCGGTGATGTAGCGCTCGGCGCCTTTCAGGGTCTGCCGTCGTGTGTAATGCGTCGGCGCCTTGTCGGATTGGCCCTTGCTGATTTCGATGTAGTAGCCGTGCACGCTGTTGTAGCCGACCTTGAGTGTCGGAATGCCGGTCGCGGCTTGCTCGCGCGCTTCCAGGTCGATCAGGAATTGATCGGCATTTGTCGACAGCATGCGCAGTTCATCGAGTTCGGCATCGAAACCCGGGCGGATCACGCCACCGTCGCGCAGCAGCGCCGGCGGTTGTTCGAGCACGGCGGCTGCCAGATGCTGCGCGGTGTCGGCGTGTTCGCCGATGCGTTCGAGCAATTCCGCGATCAATGGCGAGTCGCATTCATGCAATGCTCGCCGCAACTCGGGTGCCGCCAGCAATCCATCGCGCAAGGTCGACAGGTCGCGCGGTCGCGCGCTGCGCAGGGCCACGCGCGCAAGGATGCGTTCCAGGTCGCCAATGCCGCGCAGCACTTCGCGAAGATTCTCGAAGCGGCGCGCATCGATCAGGGTTTCGATGGCCTGATAGCGGCGGCGCAGCAGATCGTGATTGCGCAGCGGGCGATGCAGGCGGCGACGCAATTCGCGCGCACCCATCGGCGTCACCGTTTCGTCGAGCACGCCGAGCAAGGTGTTTTCGATGTTGCCCGACGGATGCGTGTCCAGTTCCAGATTGCGGCGCGTGGCCGCGTCCAGCGCAATCGTTTCGCCGGCGTTTTCCACCGCGAGTCCAGAAAGATGCGGCAGCGCGGATTTCTGCGTTTCCTCGACGTAGCCGAGCAGTGCGCCCGCCGCGGCGATCACCAGCGGCATGCCTTCGCAGCCGAATCCAGACAGGTCGCGCACCTTGAAGAACGCGCACAACCGGCGCTGCGCGGTTTCCGCGTCGAAATGCCAAGGTGCACGCTTGCGCAGACCGGACAGGGCGGCGACGCAAGCTGGCCATTGTGCATCCTCTGCGACCAGCGTTTCAGCGGGAGCGAGGCGCGCCAGTTCCGAAGCCAGCGCTTCGGCATCGACGGCCTCGCTGAGCAGGAATCGTCCAGCGGAAAGGTCGACCCACGCCAATCCGTACGCAGACTTTCCGGCTGAGATGGCGAGCAGCAGATTGTCGCGGCGTTCTTCGAGCAATGCCTCGTCCGTGACCGTGCCCGGCGTGACCACGCGCACGACACGGCGCTCGACCAGACCCTTCGCCAGCGCCGGATCGCCGATTTGTTCGCAGATCGCCACCGATTCGCCGAGCTTGATCAGCCT
>DATIOA010000175.1:0-13799 GCA_035473575.1 Rudaea sp.
CCACAGCAGGAGCCGCGCATGTCCACCGCCGCACCGAAATACAAACGCATCCTGCTCAAGCTGTCCGGCGAGGCACTGTTGGGCGAGGCCGACTACGGCATCGACCCGAAAGTCCTCACGCGCCTGGCGCGCGAAACGCTCTATGTGCGCGAAGCCGGTGTGGAAGTCGGCGTGGTCATCGGCGGCGGCAACATTTTTCGCGGCGAAGGCCTGGCCGCGGCCGGCATGGATCGCGTGACCGGCGACAACATGGGCATGCTGGCCACCGTGATCAATGCACTGGCCATGCAAGACGCCCTCGAAAAGCTCGGCGCGCGCGTGCGCGTGATGAGTGCGATCAAGATCAACGAGGTGTGCGAGGACTTCATCCGCCGCCGCGCGATCCGGCACCTGGAAAAAGGCCGCATCGCGGTCTTTGCCGCCGGCACCGGCAATCCGTTTTTCACCACGGATTCGGCCGCCGCGCTGCGCGCGATCGAGATCGACGCCGATATTCTGCTCAAGGCGACCAAGGTCGATGGCGTCTACAGCGCCGATCCGAAGAAGGACAAGAGCGCCAAGCGCTTCGAGGAACTCACCTACGACCAGGTCATCGAGCGCAAGCTCGAGGTAATGGATACCGCGGCGATCGCGCTTTGCCGCGATCACAAGATCCCGCTGCGCATCTATGACATGAGCCGCGCCGGCGACCTGATGCGCATCGTGCGCGGCGAAAAGATCGGTACTTTGGTGAGCTGATTTCCAACGTGGCTGTAATCGCTGCCCGCAAATCCGGAATTGGATAGACGAGGGTTGGTCTGTCTCCAACGTTCGGCCCCGCGCAAGCGGGGCTTTTTTTCGCGCTCGTGTAATCCTGCCGCCCGATTGTCGAAGATACGCTTGCACAAGCGCCTGCCTCGTCGTTGTGGCAGGATCGCGCATGCGCGAGGTACGGAGCGCCCGAATGAACCGGTTTCAGACGACCCGATGGAGCCTCGTGCTCGACGCAGGCAAGGACCCGGCCCAGGCCCGTGTCGCGCTGGAATCGCTGTGCCGCACCTACCGCCCGCCCGTGCATGCCTACATCCTCGGCCACCATTACACGGCAGAGTCCGCCGAAGACCTGACCCAGGCGTTTTTCGCGCGCTTCATCGAGCAGGGCTATTACCTCAAGGCCGATCCACAACGCGGGCGCTTTCGCGGGTTGCTGCTTACCGCGCTCAGGCGCTTTCTCGACGACGTGCTGGACCAGGAGAAAACCCTCAAGCGCGGCGGCCACGCCCAGGTGCGTTCGCTGGATTCCCTGGCCGGCGACTCCGGCCTGCTGGACCAGGAAACGCCGGAATCCGCGTTCCACCGGTCTTGGGCCCACACCGTGGTCAAGGGCGCGCTGCGCAGGCTGCGCGACGAGGCCAGGGCGGCGGGCAAGTCCGAGCTGTTCGACGCCTTGAGCGTCTTCATCGCCGAGCGTCCAGACGATGCGGACTACGAGCGCGTGGCGGCCAGGTTCGGGATGCGGCGCAATACCCTTTCCGTGGCCGTGCACCGGCTGCGCCAGCGCCTGCGCGAACTGATCCGCAGCCAGTTGGCCGAAACTTCGGCAGACAACGACGAACTGGAACACGAATTGCGAGAACTGGGGCGCTCGTTCGATCTGCTGGTGCCATGATGGTTCGCCGAGTGTAATCTTCGGCGGCAAATCCGGAACTTGTTGGTACACCGGAAGCTCAGGGGCCGGCAACCGATGCACGAGGAGAGTCCCATGCCATTCGCAGCCGATTTGCAGCGTTCCGTAACCGATCTCGACATGAGCGCCGCGCGCTCGGGCATTTTCACCGCCGGCATCGCGCGCCTGCAGCTCGACGCCGACAACCTGCGCCGATTCAACGACGTCCTGCGGCACATCAGCCCGGACCATGTGCCGTACACCGCCGACCAGATCGCGGGCGCCGCGCGCCGCGTACTTCGGGCAGCCGCCAAGCGCCTGGATGTGCCGTTCATCCGCATGCGCATGCGCCGCGCCGCGGAAATCCGCGCCGCGCTGGTCGACACGCATTGGCCGGTGCCAGCGCCGCTGGAATCGGTCATGACCGCCATCGTCGCCTACCTGGACGATACCGACCATGCCCTGATCGCGCGCGACATGCCGGTCGTCGGCCAGCTCGATGCCGCCATCCTCGTCGACGCGGCGATGGATACCCTGCGCGCCGAACTCGACGACTACGCCGAATTCTGCCGGTTCCGCCACGCCGAGGCCGCCCGCATCGGCCTCGCCTCCCCGGCCCTGTCGACCGACCGCGCGCACTGGCGGCGCGAATGCGAGCACGAACTGCTGCTGGAACAACAACTGCGCCGTGTCCGCGACGCCCGTTACGGCAAAAACGAGGATGCGCCGAGAGGCTTCCGTATCCGTTGAGCGGCACTGAATACGCAGCGATCCGCAGGAGTAGACTGGCCCCGTGTAATCCGTAGCGCGAAATCCCGAATCACAGGCATCAAACCGGAGATGCCGATGATGAGCGTGTCGCAGGCTTCACAAGGCAGTTTCGCCAATACGCGCTGGTCCGTGGTCATGCAGCAGGCGACCGGCGACGACCACGGCGCGCTGGCCGAGCTCGCGCAACGCTTCTGGTACCCGGTCTATGCCTACGTGCGCCGCTGCGGGCACGCACCGGACGTCGCCCAGGACATAACACACAGTTTCGTCCGCCATCTGACGGATCGATTCGGCGCCGGCGATCAGCGCCCGCCAGCGGGCCATTTCCGGCGCTTCCTGCTCGGCGAACTCAACGAATTCCTCGCCGGCGACTGGCGCGCCTCGATCCCACGCAAGGATTCCGAACATCTCGTGCCACCAGCCGACCTGGAAGACCGCAACCTGCGCGACAACGCCGGTGCGTCAAGCCCCGAGGCGGCCTACCAGCGCAGTTTTGCCCTGGAAGTGCTCGAACGCGCCTTGAACAAGATCAAGGCCGAGGCACGCCAGGCCGGACATCGCGAGATGTTCGATGCCCTGCGGCCCTACCTCTCGCAGGAACCGGTTCCGGGCGAATACGAACTCATCGCGCAACGCCTGCGCATGCGCCCACTGGCGCTTGCGATCGCGTTGAAGCGCCTGCGCCAGCGCCTGCGCGAACTGGCTGGGCGCGAGCTGGCCGATACCGTGGCCTCGCCGGACGATCTTGCCGCCGAACAAGCGGCCTTGCTTTCCGTGCTGCGCAATCCGCCCAAGCGACAATGAACGCACGCAGCCGGCCAGAAAGCCTGCACGCCGTGGTCGCGTCCGATCCGCTGCCGAGCATGGTGCTGGACGCCGGCGGCATCGCGGACCTTGTCTTCGGCAACCAGACCGTCGAACTCGACAGCGACGAAGGTCGCCCGCTGGCGCTGCTGTCGGCCGAGGCGCTGGAAGTCGATCTTTCCGATCCGCAGCAACGCCAGTTTGGCGACTACGAACTGCTCGAGAAAATCGGCGAAGGCGGCATGGGCGTCGTCTATCGCGCCAGGCAGACCAGCCTCGAGCGCGAAGTCGCGCTCAAGCTGCTCGCCGCCGGGCCGTGGGCTTCGCGCGACTTCATCGAACGATTCCGGCGCGAGGCGCAGAACGCCGCGCGCATGCAGCATCCGAACATCGTCGCCATCTACGAAGTCGGCGACGTCGACGAACTGCATTACTTCAGCATGCGCCTGGTCCACGGCGGCAGCCTGGCCGCGCTGCTCAAGCGCGACGGCAAGCTCGATCCACACCGCGCCGCGCAACTGCTGCGCACCATTGCCGAGGCAGTGGACTACGCACACCGGCTCGGCGTACTGCACCTGGACTTGAAACCCGCGAACGTGCTCATCGACGATAACGGTACGGCGCATGTCGCCGATTTCGGCCTCGCCCGCCGTCTCGAGCAATGCCTGATCGCGGACAACAACGAGATCTCCGGCACGCCGAGCTACATGGCGCCGGAACAGGCCACCGCGGGGCCGCAGAAGATCACGCCGGCCACGGATATCTGGGGACTGGGCGCGATCGGCTACGAACTCGTCACCGGGCAGCCGCCGTATTCGGGCAAGACACCGCACGAGACATTGAAACTCGTCGTGGAAGGGCAGCTGCGCAATCCGCGCCGTTACACGTCGGAACTGCCGCGCGATCTGGAAGCGATCATCCTCAAATGCATGGCCTACGACACGGCGCAGCGCTACCCCAGCGCGCGCGACTTGGCCGAGGACCTGACCCGTTTCCAGAACGGCTACATGGTCAAGGCGCGGCCGCTCAACACTCTCCAGCGCAGCGCGCGCTGGGCGCAGCGCGAACCCAAGATCGTCGCGACGGCGCTTTTTGCCTTGCTTGCGCTGCTGATCGGACTGATCGCGACAACCGCGCAATGGCGCCGTGCGAACACCAATGCGCAGCACGCGGAAGCCGAACGCGCACTCGCCACCAACAGCGCGGCAATCTCAAGCGAACGCCTCTGGGATGGTCGCCGCGATGCGGCCATACGCCTGATGCGCGACGGCAAAGGTTTCGATGCACTGGCGCCACTGATCGCCAACATCGGCGAAAAGCAGGCGGCGGGCAAGAATGCGGACCTGGAGCGCCGCGAGATCGGCATGATCGAGCATCAGGGCGTGACGCTCATCGACCGCTTCATCATTCCCGAGGCGAACCCGATGGCCGCGGCGCTCAGCCCCGACGGCACGCTGCTTGCGGTCACGCTCAACGATCTTTCGGTGCGTTGGTACGACACCGCCACGTTGACCGAACGCGGTCGCCTGGATTTGCTCAATAACATGGACCCGGATCAGGTCCCGATCCTGCCGCGCTTCATCGATGATCACCATTTGATGGTCAACGGCGAATGGTTCGAGTTTTTGCCCAGTCCAAGCACCTCGGGCGGCGTGCTCATCGACCTCGACCACGCCCGGGCAATAGCGCCACCGAAACAATTCGCGGATCTCGCCGATATCACCTGGAGTTCAGACGCCCGCCATGCACTGCTGCACGACAAGCACGGCCAAGTGCAACTGTGGCAAGTCGACCCATGGCGCCCGCTCTCGGCACTGGCACAGGAAATGGCCATGGTCGGTATGCTCTGGGTGCTCGACCCGCAACTGCGCTACGCAGTGCAGTTCGGTCGCAACATGAGCGAATTGCGCGTGTTCGATCCGCGTCGTCTCGACAGACCCCACCCGGTGCCCATGCGACCGCACGAATCGTTCAGCGCCTGGGCCACCAGCCACGCTGGCGCCTTGCTCGCCGTGGGTACCAGCAACGGCCAGACCTTCCTGATCGACATGCGCAGTCGTGCCGTCCGCCAGGTTCCCGGCCCACTTGGCAGCCGGGTGAGTTGGCTCAGTTTCAGCGAGGACGATGCCTGGCTCGCGGCCGCGCGCAGCGACGGCGCCGCATTCACTTACGACGTCGCCACCGATTCGCAATTGCATGCCGGCCAGATGCAGGCGGACTTCGACGCCACCCGCGTGGAAATCGACCACCGCAGCCACTTGCTGATCCTTTCCGGCCAGATCGCCGGCGGCACCGGGGACGCGCAGATCTGGCACATTCCGAAGGAAGGCCCGATGCTGGGAGTCGCCACGCACGTGATCGCCAGCCCGCCTCGCGAAGGGCGCGCCGGCCCATACTGGTTGAGCTCGGCGCCCAACGCCGGCCTGCTCGCCAGCGCCGCCATGAACGGGGAGGTCCGCCTTTGGCGTTTGCCGAAATCGATCGTTTTGGATGCCAAGCCTGCCTTGCTTGTTTCGGACAATACGTACACCGACGGCGACCACGTGGTGGATGTGGCTTACGATCACTTGCGCGTGGTGTCGACCGGGCAAGGCACGGCCACGCCGTGGCTGCCGTTGCCGCCACCGATCGTGTTCGCCCAATTGGTGGACGACAGCAAGACCCTGGTTGCCGTCGCCCGCACTGGCCTGCATGTGCTCGACGCCGCCACCTTGAAACCGCGCGTTCCGGCCATCGCACTTGACAACACCCCGCAACACATGGTCGTCAGCGCCAATGGCCGGTTTGCCGGACTGAGCTTCAATCACAACGGCGGCAAGGGTTTCGAGGAACGCATCGAGCGCTACGACCTGAACAGTGGCAAGCGCACGGATCCCGGCGATGTGGCCGTCGCCGCTCCGCTGCGCCAATTCCTGTTATCCGCGGATGCGTCGCGCCTGCTCACGATCGGTCCGGCCGAGGGCGCCACCCAGGTGTTCGACGCCAACACGCTCAAATTGCTGTTCGCCTATCCGCACGATCCTGCGCAACCGGTAATCCGGGCGGGCTTCACCACGGGCGCCCGGGATTTGTGGATGGTGACGCGCAACACCGATGACACCCAGGCCGACAACGCCGACCTGATGCGGGTGGATCTTGCCACCGGACACATCGTCGAAAAGCGCCACGTGCCAGGCGTGTACCCGGTGGGGATGACCACGGTGGGCGACAAGCCGCTGCTCGCGGGCCGCGACCGCGTGGTGCTGGATCCTGGTGCGCCGGACGCGCATGCCGTCACCGGCCTGCGCGGCGGCGAAGCAACGACGATATTTGCCGTCAGCCGTGATGACCGGCTCGTCGCGCATGCCTTCGGCGATGGCGTGCAATTGTATTCGGCGACCGACCTGACGCCGATCGGGTCGCCGCTGCCATTGCAGACCGGGACCATGCAGATCGCGGTTGCGCTGGCATTCTCCAACGATGGGCAGCATCTTTTTGCGAATATCGACCCGCCAGTTTCATCGAACTGGATCCAGTGGCCCATCGGTGCCAGTCGCCGCAGTGTGGACGAACTGCGATCCGAAACCGCCTTGCTCGAACCGCGCGACGCCGGTCCGCGCGTCCTGGCAATGGCCGATGCCCGGGATCGCAAGCGCCTGCGCGCTCGCGATCCCGGTCCACCCGCTTCGCCGCTGCCGCGCCCCGCCATCGCCGTGGCGCGCTGGATCGGCGCCGATCCGATCCCCGCGCGTGACCCGGACGCCACTCCCTGGCAGCTTGATCTTGGAGCGTTCTACAACCGCGCGCCGACATCGGCATTGAACGTGATGAACACGGTCATACCGGCGATGAGCGATACGCCTTTCGGCTTGCCGCGCATCGACAGCGTCGACTACGACTGGCGCGGCGCGCTGGAAATGCGGCAGGACGGTGGCGGCCTCAGCGTGGGCGACCAATATCGGATCACCCTGCGCGAAATCGTACGTGGTTTGCGAGTACCAGGCGTGCCAATTGCCGCTTTCCATGTGCTGCTGTACGCGCCAGAGAGCATCGGCGAATCGCGTGAGCGCGTTTACGCCAACGTGCGCCTGCACTATCGCGATGGCAGCGAGGCCGTGCTGCCGCTGCGCACCCAGCGCGAGGTCAAGGGCTGGACCGACCACGACCGGCCGACACCGATCGGCTGGAGCATGGGCGAGATCAGTCGCGTCCTGGGCCTGATGCATCAGATCACGTTCAACGATCCGCGCGTGACCAATCCGCACCCGGACAAAATCGTGGAATCGCTGGATCTGGAGACGCTTCCACAGGATTGGAGCACCCCCGTTTTCTTCGCGATTACGGCCGAGCCTGTAATCGCCGGCCGCGATTCCCGAATGGACTTGAAAGGAACGGCCGGAAACGACCCCGCCACGGACGACGCCAAACGCTGAACCTGCCATCACCACGCACAGGAGAGATCGCATGAACAAGCTGGGCACCACCGTTTTGCTGTTGGCCGTGGCCATGTCGGCTTCCGACGCGCACGCCTGCGGGGAAGTGATGTACCGCATGGGCGGCGCGCTGCGCTACCACGCCTTCATCACACGCCATCCGGCTCAGATCTTGCTTTACAACGGCGCTGCCGCCGACGTGCGCCACGCACAGACCAACGACATGCAGGAGTTCGACAACAACCTGAAAAAGGCCGGCCACACGGTCACGATCGTCAATACGCCCGAAACGCTTGGCAAGGCATTGGCCACGCGTCATTACGACGTGATCATCACCTATGCCGGCGACCTCGCGGCGATCCAGCCACAGCTCGCAAGCATCTCGCACGAACCGGCGTTAATCCCGGTGTTTCCGCGCAATGTCGAGGACGCGACCCTCAAACAGTATCCGCTGGCGCTGAACGAAAACGCAAACATCAACCAGTTCCTGAAAACGATCGAAGAAACGATGAAGTCGCGCGGTTCATAAGCGCCGCATCGCCTGCGTTGAAAATGCCGCCTTCCGCACGAAGGCGGCCGGGGAAACATGGACCTTGCCGAAAGGAGCAGTCATGCTGCGGATAGCGCTTGCAATCGTGCTCGTGGGACTCACCGCCGTTCCGGCCGCGTGGGCGCTGGATGATGCTGATACGACTGCGGACACCAGCGAACCAGCGCCAGCGCCCGCGCAGCAGGCGGTGCAGGATTCGGCAACCGGCCACGGCAACATTTCGGTCGCGTTCTTCGACACCGCCATCAACGGCTTCTGGCTGCGCTCCAACATCAAGTTGCCACTGGGCGCCGTGCACATGCTCGGTGCCGGACTGGATGGGAGCTACAACCTCAGCGACAAATGGACGATATACGGCGGCGTGCGCTACTTCACGGGCAGCGCGAATACGCCCCCCATGTTCATCAACTGTCCGAGCATCACTGCGGCGCCGCAATGCGCCAACTATCCGCCGCAGACCCCGCAACACCCGGGAGCGCCCTTCCTCGACGACGGCAATTATCACGGCGCCTGGCAGGATTGGAATTTCGGCGTGGCCTATCATGCCCACTTCGGCAACTATTACATCACGCCATCGGCCACTGCCACCATTCCGACCCACGACTATCCGACCTACGGCAACGGTGTCGTGGGGCAAGACCTGCGCCAACTACTGCTCTCGGCAACGCTGTCGCATCAGTTCGACTTCACCAATTTCTATTACAAACTGGGCTACGGATATGCGCTCAGCCAGCATGTGCTCGGCGTCAATGCGGGCTATCAGCGCTTCGACGGCGAACTGGGCTGGTTCGTCAACGACAAGTTCTCGGTGCGCGGCTTCGTGACCGGCCGCGCGGGCTTCGGTGCGAGGGCCGGCCTCGGGGCACCGAGCTTCGACGAGTTCTGGTACGAACGCCAACGCCTGACCCAGCACGACTACCATGCCTATGGCCTGGGCTTCGATTACGGCATCGGCGAGCGCTACAAAGCCTCGTTTGACGTCCAGCACGAGTACTGGGGCGATTCGGTATACGACTTCAAGTATGCTCTCGAAGCCCGGTTGACCCGCAGTTTCTGACGACGGCTGCGCGCCGATGGGTTCAGCGGAGGTGCCGCGGCACGCAGCATGTTCGATGTCCTGGCGCAATGGTGGTGGCTGGCTGTCGACGGGTTCTCCGCACACGCGGTCGAACCGGCGCTGGCTTTCCTGCACCTCGGCAATCTGATCGGGGAACCCGAGGAAATTGCCTACGCGCTGCTGATCGCACTGCTGCAAATCCTCATCATCACCTGCGTGTTTCGTCCGCTCGAGATTCTTGTGCCAGCGGAAAACTGGCAGGATCGCAAACTGACCCGGGTCGATTGGCGTTCCACGTTGCTGTTGATGCTCGGCGTGAGTCCGCTCATCGCCTTCCTCGTACTGTCCCCATTTGCGCAGGCGTTCAGCCACGCTGCCGCATGGGCCGGCCTGCCGGACGAAGGACTGCTGCACTACTTTCCTCGCATCGAGGCGCACCCCTATTTCGCCTTCGGCATCTACTACGCCGCGAACGATCTCGCCTATTACTGGATGCATCGCGCCCAGCACGCCATCCCGTGGTGGTGGGCGCTGCACAGCATGCACCACAGCCAACGTCAGGTGAATTGCTGGGGCAACGCGCGCGTGAGTTGGCTCGACGTCGTGATCGAATCCTGCCTGCTCGCCACGGTCGGTCTGGTCATGGGCGTGAATGCCGGGCAATTCGCCGTGCTGGTGCTGCTGACCGAACTCGTACAGAACCTCGCGCACACGAACACGCGCATCGACTTCGGCAAGATCCTGGATCACCTGATCATCACGCCACGCTTTCATCGTCTGCATCACATGCGGGTGGATCCGGCGCGGCCGAAGCTTCACAACTGCAATTACGGTCAGGTGCTGTCAATCTGGGACAACCTGTTCGGCACGGCGCTGTACGGCGAGGCGCCCCGCCCGAATGGCGTGGGCGATCCCACCGTGGATGCGGACAACCATCGCGGCGTGCTCACGATGCAGTGGTACACGCTGCGCCGTTTCTGGGGAGCGGTCACGAGCCGCGCGGGCTGGAAGCCGCAGGAAGTTTCGTTCGGCGCGAATTACCGACCGGTGCCTGTTCCCCGGCCTGTCGATGCGATCGGCCAACGACCATAAGCACCGGATTCTGGTCTCCGTATACAGGCCACATCGCCAGTTTATAGAGTAAGCTCGTTCCATCGGGCTGGCGGTTTGGGGACGGGATTCCCGCCATGGCGAAGTTCGATTCGACGCAATGGAGCGTGGTGCTGCGTGCCGGCGGTGCAGGCGCGGACGCACGCTGCGCACTCGATGCGCTCTGCCGCACTTACCGGCCGCCGATACTCGCATATGTCCGCGGTCGCGGCTACTCCCCGGACGTCGCCGAGGACCTGACCCAGGCGTTCTTCGCCGACTTCATCGAACGCGCCTCGCACGCAGAGGCGAATCCCGAACGCGGCCGTTTCCGCGCCTTCCTGCTGGTCGCGCTCAAGCGATTCCTGATCAATGCCAATGCACAGGAACACGCGCAAAAGCGCGGCGGCGGCGTGGCCGCCGGACAAATCCTCGAAAACAGTCAGCCCGGCATCGAAGCGATGGTCGATGCGGAAACCCCCGAGAGTGTCTTCGAACGTTCATGGGCGCTGGCCGTCCTCGACAGCGCCATGCAGCGCCTGCGTGAGGAAGCCAACGTGGCCGGCAAGGGCAATTTGTTCGAACAACTGCGCGAATTCCTCGCCGAGTCGCCGGACGAGGCCGACTACGATCGCGCCGCGCGCGCGCTGAACCTGCGCCGCAACACACTCGCTATCGCGGTCCACCGGCTGCGCCATCGCCTGCGCGAGCTGGTACGCGCCGAACTGGCACAGACCACGGCCACGCGCGCCGAGATGGAGACCGAATTGCGCGAGCTGCGCGGCACGCTCGCCAGCTTCCTGGGCTGAACATGTAATCGCGGCCGCTGTTTGCGTAATTATCCGGAAAGACTTTTGGGGGTCGGACCGATGATGAGGATATCGCTGCCTTCGCAAGACCGCTTTGCCGCCACGCGCTGGCCGCAAGTGCTGCGCGCCGTGGACAGCACGCCGGCGAATGCGGGCGACGCACTCGCTGAACTGGCGCGGCGCTATTGCTACCCGGTTTACGCCTACGTGCGGTTCTTCTACGCGCTACTGGCAGACCTTCGGGCCATAGGGCGCAACCGCGCTGCTATACTCCGCGCATTCGAAAATGGACCGCGGAGACGAGCATGCTCGCCAACATCAAACAGGACGCCCAAGTCCGCATGACCAAGAGCGTGGACGCGCTGCGCCACGAGTTGCAGCGCGTGCGCACCGGTCGCGCCAGCACCGCGCTGGTCGAGCATTTGAAGGTCAATTATTACGGTTCGGACGTGCCGCTCAGTCAGGTCGCGAACATCGCCGTGGCCGATGCGCGTTCGCTGGTCATCACACCGTGGGAAAAAAACATGGTCGCGGCCGTCGAAAAGGCCATACTCGCGTCGGATCTGGGCCTGAATCCGACCACCGCCGGCACTGTCATTCGCCTGAACATGCCGGCGCTCACCGAAGAACGCCGCAGGGACCTGGCCAAGCACGTCTCGCACGAGGGTGAAAACGCGAAGATCGCGATTCGCAACATCCGCCGCGATGCGCTGCACCAGATCAAGGAACTGCTCAAGGACAAAAAGATCACCGAGGACGAGGAACGTCGGGGTGAAGACGAGATGCAAAAGCTTACCGACAAGTCGATCAAGGACGTCGACGCGGTGGTCAAGGCGAAGGAAGACGAATTGATGGCGCTGTGAGCCACGCGCCGTGGAAGGCAGCCTGAATATCTCCGAATCCGCGCCGTCGACGGGAAATGTGGAAGTTTCCACATCGGCCGTTCCGCGCCACATCGCCATCGTCATGGACGGCAACGGGCGCTGGGCGAAGGCGCGCCATCGCCCACGCAGCTTCGGCCATCATGCGGGACAAAAAACCGTTCGCGCGGTCATCGAGTTCTGCCTGCGCCACGGCATTGAAGCGCTGACCCTGTTCGCGTTTTCCAGCGAGAACTGGCAGCGTCCGAAAGACGAAGTCGGCGCGTTGATGGAGTTGTTCCTGAAGGCGCTCGACCGCGAAGTGAACGAGTTGCACGGGCATGGCGTGCGCATCGCTTTCATCGGCGATCTTTCCGCGTTCGCGCCTGCGTTGCGCGAGCGCATGCAGGCGGCGATGGGGAAAACCCGCAATAACGCCAAGCTCGCGCTGAACGTGGCCGTGAACTACGGTGGGCGCTGGGATATCGCCAACGCCGCGAAGCAGGCCGCGCTTGCCGCGCAGCGCGGCGAAATCGACGCCGACGCGGTCGATGAGCAATCCATCGCGCGTTTCTTCTGCCTCGCCGACCTGCCGCCGGTGGACCTGTTCATCCGCACCGGCGGCGAGCAGCGCATCAGCAACTTCCTGCTCTGGCAAACCGCCTACAGCGAGCTGTATTTCAGCGACGTGCTGTGGCCGGATTTCGACGCGGATTGCCTGCAGCGCGCAGTCGACGAGTTCGCACGGCGCGAGCGGAGATTTGGGGGAGTTTCATCTTCATGAAACAACGCGTCGTCACTGCCTTGCTGCTGGCACCGCTGGCCGTCGCACTCATTTTGGTGCTGCCGACGCCGGCGTTCGCCGTCGTCATCGCCAGCTTGTGCCTGCTCGCCTTGTGGGAATGGACGCGCCTGTCGGGTCTGCGCGACCGCCGCGTGCGCGGCGTCCTGCTCGCGCTCGCGGCCATCGGCTTTTACGCATTGTGGGAAAACCGCGATTCGCAAGCCGCCGTCATCGTCATTGCCGCCGGCTGCGCGTGGTGGGTGATCGCGCTGGCCTGGCTCAGGCAATTCAGTTTTGCCGCCGCGCCGACGCGCGAAAATGCACTGCTGAAACTCGTTGCCGGCGCGTTGTGCGTTTTCCCCGCATGGATCGCCCTGATGCACATTCACGCCGCGCCCGCACATGGAAACTGGTGGGCGTTGTACGCGCTGTTGCTCGGCTGGTCGGCGGACACGTTTGCCTATCTTGCCGGCATGCGCTGGGGCCGGCGCAAGCTCGCGCCGGCGATCAGCCCCGGCAAGACCTGGGCCGGCGTCTACGGCGGACTCGCGGCAACGGCGGTCGTCGCCGCCATCGGCGGCTGGCTGTTGGGCGTGCGCGATCTGGAACTGCTCGCAGTCGTCGTGCTCGCCATGCTCTGCGTGTGTTTTTCCGTGGTCGGCGATCTGTTCGAAAGCCTGATCAAGCGCCATGCCGGCGTCAAGGATTCCGGCGCGCTGTTTCCCGGCCACGGCGGCGTGTTCGATCGCCTCGACGGCCTGTTCGCCCTGTTGCCGCTGTTCGCGCTCGGCAAACTGCTGCTTGGCCTATGAAGCGCGTCGCGGTCCTTGGCGCCACCGGTTCGATCGGCGCCAGCGCGCTGGACGTGATCGCGCGTCATCCGCAGCGCTTTGCCGTCGCCGCGCTCAGCGCCCACCGCAACATCGATGCGCTGGTCGCGTTGTGTGCGACGCATGGACCCGCGCTCGCGGTAATCGCCGATGCGGCGCTCGAATGCGAGCTGCGCACGAAGCTGGCC
>DATIOA010000176.1:0-2064 GCA_035473575.1 Rudaea sp.
CGATGCCGCGCGATCGCCAGATCGTGCGCGCGCGGCGAGTTCGTCGTAGATGTCCTTGAGGGGTGTGCCCGGCGGCGGCAGCGGCGCGGTCGACGTCGAAGCAGCAACACGATGCGTGGGTTGTTTGTGCGCTATGGATGCCGAATCCATTCGCGGCTCGGCTTGCGCTGCCGTTGATGTCGCGGTCCAGCCGGCGGGTTGCGCGGGGCGCTTGGCAGTCGCCGTGCGATACAAAAAATATCCCGTGCCCAGCGCGAGCGCGAAGATGCAAACCACGACGAAAACCCGGCGCCGCCGCATCGGCGAAAGTCCTTCAACACGATGCGGCGAGTGTAGCGTATCGGTGCGCGCGTCCTTGCGCGGCAATGCTCACACGGTCTGGTCCGAGTCGTCCGGTGGTGGCGGAGGAGCAGGTGGAGTCGGCGCGACAGGCGGTGCTGGTGCGACCGGTGGTGTCGGCGCGATGGGCGGTGGCGGCGGCGGAGGCGGCACGAAGATGCCCTTGAACTCCGGCGCCTTGAGGCTCAGCGTCAGCGGCTTGCGCTGGCGCAGCACCTGCATTTTCACTTCGCTGCCGGCGGGTGCATCGCGCAGCAGGCGCAGCGCGTCCTCGGGGCGATTCACCGCGTGTCCGCCGACATCCTGCAGGACGTCGCCGGATTTGAGTCCCTTGTAGGTGTCCGCGTCGGCGGACAGCACGAGCACGCCCTTGTCGGTGCCGAAATAGCCGCCCAGATCCGGATTGAGCGCTGCCAGGTTCAGCCCCCACCACGGCGTGAGCAGGCGCAATTCGCGCATGCCGTCGTGCGCCCGATTCATCGCGTCGTGCACCTTTTTTTGGACCTGATGATCGAAATCCGGTGGCAACAATCCGCCCTTGCCGAAGGCATCGGAGAACACGAAAGGCTCGCGGCGCTCGGCCTTGAGCACGACCTCGCGAGATTTGCCGTCGTGCAGCACCGTCAATTTCACGCCCTGACCGATCTTCAGGTCGTGCAGCGCATCGCCGGCATCTTCGCCAGCGAGCTTCTTGCCGTCGATTGCGGTGAGCACGTCGCCGTCGTGCACGCCGGCCTTGTCGGCCGGACCGCCGGGCGTGATCGCGTCTACGCGCAGACCTTGCTTGTCCGGGGACAGCACGAGTCCGATCATGCCGCGGTCGGGATCGCCCAGATAACGGAACGCATAGGCGCGTGGTCCGACGTCGCCCATCTTCATCGACAGGTCCGCCATCTTGCGCGACAGGTCGCGCATCTGCCCGCGCATCTGTTCGAGTTCGCGCTGCGCGTCGACGCGCGCGGCTTCGGCCTGCGTGCGCGCGGTTTCGGCGCTGGCGCGCGCAGTCTGTGCGTTCGCTCGCGCGGTTTGCGCGGCCTCGCGTGCCGCCTGCGCTGCCGTGTCGGGCTCATCGGCGTGCGCGGCGAAGGACAGCGCGAGCGCGCCGGCCAGCAGTGGATATGTATACAATTTCTTCAGCATGACGTTTCCTCAGTCGATTTGCCAGGACGCGGCCAGTTGGCCGCCCGCCGCGAGGCGGTAGTTGGAATAGCGCAGGGCAGCAAGATCCTCGAGCAGGCCGACGCGGCGTTGCCACAGCGCCGGTGCCCGCGTTTGCCGCGGCGCGGCCAGTTCCACGTCGACGAGGCCGATGAGATTCTCGATCTCGGCCGCGGCGGCGAGGTCCTGGCCTTGCAACGGCGCGGCGTCGCGTCCGGTTTCGCGCAGCCAGCGTTCCAGCGCCTGCGAGCGCTGTTGCAGTTGCGCGAGCCGCTCGGGTTGATTTGCCGCATTTTGTGCATTGTGGATTTGCTCTGCTTCTGCGCCATTCGTGGATGAAGATGCGGCGACGTGCGCAACGGTCGCAGGCGCGGATGCAGGTGGCGTGCGCAGGATGAGGAAAGCGCCGGCCAGCGTGGCCGCCAGCGCGGTGGGCAGGGCGTAGCGGCGCCATGCACTGGCGCGCGGTTGCATCTGATCCAATTGATCATGCAGCAATCGCTCACGCGGCAAGCGTTCGCGCAGCAGCGTCCATTCGTCGCCCGGCGGCGCGGCCAGCGGCAGGGC
>DATIOA010000177.1:0-4137 GCA_035473575.1 Rudaea sp.
CGCGTCTCGCAGTTCGCGCTCGTCGCCGCGCGCGAGGCGGTGACTCAATCCGGTCTCGATTTCAAGACCAGCGGCCTGGGCGAGCGCACCGCCTGCATCATCGGCACCGGCATCGGCGGCGAAAGCTCGCACAACGAACAATCGCGGCGCTTCTACGCCGACAACAATCCGCGCCTGCATCCGCTGACCATCCTGCGCGTCATGTCGAATGCGCCGGCCTGCCACGTCGGCATCGAGTTCGGCCTCACCGGCCCGTCGTTCGCCGTGGTCAGCGCCTGCGCCTCGGCCAATCACGCGATGAGCCAGGCCTTCGAGATGGTGCGCAGCGGCAAGGTGGATTGCGCCGTGACCGGCGGCAGCGAGGCCTGCATCACGATCACCACGGTGAAAGCCTGGGAGGCAATGCGTGTCACCGCCGACGACACCTGCCGGCCGTTCTGCAAGCAGCGCCGAGGCATGGTGCTGGGCGAAGGCGCCGGCATCTTCGTGCTCGAGGAGTGGGAGCACGCGAAAGCGCGTGGCGCTACGATCCTGGCCGAATTCGCCGGCAGCGGCGCGACCGCCGACGCCATCGACATGGTGTTCCCGGCGGAGGCCACGGTCGCGCGTGCGATCGAACTCGCGCTCATCGACTCCGGACTGAATCCTGCCGACGTCGATTACATCAACGCCCACGGCACCGGCACGCCGGCGAACGATCCGACCGAATCCAAGGCGATCCGTCGCGTGTTCGGCGCACAGGCCGACAAGCTCGCGGTGTCCTCGACCAAATCCATGCATGGCCATGCGCTGGGCGCGGCGGGCGCCATCGAACTCGTCGCCGCGATCGGAAGCTTGCGCGACGGCGTGATTCCGCCGACCGCGAATTTCATCGACGCCGATCCCGAGTGCGACCTCGACTACGTGCCGAACGTCGCGCGCGAGAAAAAAGTCCGCGCGGCGCTGAGCAATTCGTTTGCTTTCGGCGGGTTGAATTGCGTGGTGGCGCTGAAGCGGGCGAGTTAACTATGCTCGTCATTCCGGCATGGAATGCCGGAATCCCAAAGCCACGGATGGCAGGCATCCACGTTTAGACAATTGTGGCATCCATGCAGTCTGGATGCCGGCAATCCCTGCCGGCATGACGAATGATCCGGAACATGCCCGCATTCCGCTACCTTCAATTAGACGTCTTTCCGGCCAATTTAGGCGGCGGCAATCCGCTCGGCGTGGTGCTTGGCGCGCCAGAACTCGAACAAGCACAGATGCAGCGCATCGCGCGCTGGCTCAACCTCGTCGAAAC
Organism: Rudaea sp.; assembly: GCA_035473575.1. GTDB lineage: Bacteria > Pseudomonadota > Gammaproteobacteria > Xanthomonadales > Rhodanobacteraceae > Rudaea. Next base: position 1,283 of record DATIOA010000177.1, read on the forward strand.
CACGTTCGTGCTGCCGCCGGAGCACGCGGACGCGGATTACCGCCTGCGCATCTTCACGCCGAACGCGGAAATCCCGTTCGCGGGACATCCGACCATCGGCAGCGCGCACGCCGTGCTCGACAGCGGTTTCGCGGCGGCGCGCGACGGGCAACTGGTCCAGCAATGCGGCGCGGGTTTGCTGCCGATCCGCATCGAAGGCGCGGGTGAGCGGCGCGAACTGTTCGTGCGCGCACCGGCCGCGCGGATCGTGCGCGAAGGCGACGACGATGCGTCCTTGCGCGCCGCGCTCGGATTCCAGGAACTTGGAAAACTCGTACCCGCATTGGTCGATGGCGGCCGGCGCTGGTGGATCGCCGAACTCGCCGGCGAAGAAGCGGTGCGCGCGTGGCAGCCGAATCACGCGGCGATCAAGGCGCTGGCGCGCGCCGATGCTTGCATGGGCTTGTGCGTGTTCGCGCGTTGCAAGAATGCGGACTACGACATCGTCGTGCGTGCGTTCCCGGCCGGTGCCGGCATCGTCGAGGACCCGGCTTCGGGCGCCGCGAACGGACTCATCGCCGCCTACATCGCGCAACGTGAACCGCAAGGCGAACTCGCGCGTGGTTACCGCGTCAGCCAGGGCCGCGAAATGGGCCACGACGCTGCGCTCGCCGTGTGCATCGACGCCGACGGAGCGGTCTGGGTCGGCGGGCGCACGCGCACGGTGATCACGGGAATGATCGACTGGTCGTGATCAGACCTGCTTCTTGAGTTCCGCCGCGACTTCTTGCGCCGCCTTCAACGTCGCCACGATGTCCGCCCGCGTATGCGCGGTGGACACGAACAAGTTCTCGTAGGCGCCCGGATGGAACAGCACGCCGCGGGCGAGCATGCCTCTCCACCAGACATCGAATATCTTCTGGTCGGCGTGGCGCTCGGCGTCGCGATAGTTGTGGATCGGCTCCCGCGCAAACCACACCTGCATCAGCGGGCCGATACCGACGACGTAAGCCGGCAGGCCGGCGTCCTTCAAAACCTTTTCCAGACCAAAGCGCAACTCGTCGGAAACCGCATCCAGGTTCTTGTGCAGGTTCGGCGTGTTCAACTCGTCCAGCGCCGCGTTCGCGGCCGCGATGGCGATGCCGTTCGCGCTGTAGGTTCCGGCCATCGACACCGTGCCATTCGCGACCAGCGCCATGATGTCGGCGCGTCCGCCCATGGCCGCGACCGGGAAGCCGCCGCCGATGCCTTTCGCGAACACCGACAAATCCGGCTTGATGCCGAGCCGGCCTTGCGCGCCGGCAAGGCCCAGGCGGAAACCCGTGATGACCTCGTCGAAGATCAGCACGATGCCGGCTTTCTGGGTCAGCTCGCGCATCGCTTCCAGGTAACCCGGCTTGGGCAGGATGCAGCCGGTGTTGCACATGACCGGCTCGGTCAGCACGGCGGCGATCTCGTTGCCATGGCGCTTGATCGTGTCGGCAAGCAGGCCTGCGTCGTTCCACGGCAGGATGATGAGGTTTTCCTCGACGCCCTTGGGCAGCCCGGGGCCTTGCGGCACCGGAACCGGATGATCGTCAGGACCAGCCTTGGCGATGTTCGGATGCTTGCTCCAGTACACGGCGTCCGAGAAGCCGTGGTACATGCCCTCGAAACGGATGATCTTGCTGCGCTTGGTGAACGCACGTGCCAGGCGCGTGGCATACAGCACGGCCTCGGTGCCGGTGTTGCACAGGCGCACCCTGTCCACGCTCGGCACGGCATCGACGATCTTGCGTGCCAGGCGCGCCTCGTCCTCGGTCGGCAGCGCGAACACCGTGCCGCGATTCTGGATGAAATCGACCACGGCCTGCGTCACCTTCGGCGGCCGATGGCCGAAGATCATCGGCCCCAGGCCGAGGAGATAGTCGATGTATTCGTTGCCGTCGACGTCGGTCAGGTGCGAGCCCTTGCCGTCCTTGACGAACAGCGGATACGGATTCCAGCCCGACCAGGTCGCGCGCGCGGTAGAGTTGACGCCGCCGGGAATCAGCTGGCAGGCGGCGTCGAACATTTTGGCGCTGCCGGACGTGTCGAGGCCGGGAATGAGGTGTTTGTCGGACATGGGTTCCTTGTAAAACTTCAGGCGACGGCCGATTTTTTCGACATCAGGCCGGACAGCAATGGCAGCGCATCGGCAAATCCGGCGATGGCTGCATGAGGGATGTTCCTGGACTTGCAATGCTGGACCAGCTTGCCCTTGGCGAACACGAAGTCGGCGCTTTCCGCCACGCAGAAATCCGAGGCGCCGTCGCCGATCAGCAAGGTGCTCTCGTGCGCGGCGCGGGCACGCGCGCACTTGCAGGTGCCGCTGCCGACGCGGCAATCCGCGCTGGCATGGGGAAATTGCAGCGACCACTCGCGATCGCCGGTCTGGCGCAGGTGATTGGCGACGATGGGCAGCGACTCGAATCCAGAGCGCGCGAGGATGCGGCGGATCGCGTAATCCAGGCCATCGCTGACCACGACGAGGTGCATGCCCTGGGCGTGCGCGGCATCGACGAACCTGCCGAACCCAGGGTCGACCGCGCGCGCATCCAGGTGCGCGTCAAGCTCGTCGCGGCTCATGTCGATCAGGGCGACCTGCCCGGCCATGCAGTCGTGCGAGTTGATGCGCCCTGCCTTCCAGTCGTCCTCGAGTTTCTCCCAGCCGGGCTGGGCGAAACGCTCAAGCAGCGTGTCGGTGGTGTCGTCGACGGCAATGGTGCCGTCGAAATCGCAGAGGATGGTCCAGTGGGACACGCGAATCACCTGATAGGATGCGGAGGCGGCATTATCGGCGCCGCGCATTAAGGAATCCTGAGCGGCAACTCGATGTGAATTGAGGCTGGAATTGA
>DATIOA010000178.1:0-6215 GCA_035473575.1 Rudaea sp.
GCTCGCGCGCATAATTTTCGTTGTGCTGTTTGGCCGCGTTGCGCGCGTTGTCGAGGTACACCAGCATGGCCGGATGCGTCAGCGTGGCCATGACGAGGTCGCGGAAGTTGCCGAGAGCATGCGGACGAATCGCGTTTTCCACGTAGTCGGCATCGAGCCAGGCTTCCGGACCCTTGCGGTCGAACACGTTGAAGTGGTTCAGCCAGAACCAGACCATCTGTTCCTTGAGCTGGGCCGGCGAATACACCGCGCGCAGCAGCTCGCGTTCCTGCGTCTGCACGGCTAGCGCGATGCCTTGCTTGCGCAGGGCCTTGCGTTGCTCGACCTTGGCCTGCGCGTCGTCGATCGTCTTGAGCTTGTCGCGCGCGGCGACGAGCGTGGCGATGTCGTCGTCGATGCCATGATGCGAGATCGGCATTGCGTCGATTTGCGCCTGTACGGCTTGCGGCAGGTGTTCGTCGCGTGCGCCGAGTTGGGCGTTGAGATAGTCGCGCCGGCCCATCTGCTCAAAGGCGGCAAGACTCGAGGAATTCACCCCGTAGGTAATGCGGTCGAGCCAGAGCAGATCGGCATGGTTCGGCGCGGGGGCCGCCTGCGCCATCGTGGCGAAGACGATCGCCGCGGCAGCGCCGGCGCAGCGGATCCGGCAAGAAATCGTGCGGGACATGGCCTGTTTCCTTGGGATATGTCTGTTTGCAACGCGGCTGTGGCCGCGGCGTTTACAATCTCGCCATGCAATCGAACGTAAAGCCGGCTTCGACGGTGGAAGCGCACATTGCCGCGTTGGCCGGCCAGTGCGTCAAATGCGGTCTGTGCCTGCCGCATTGCCCCACCTACCGCGTCGCCGCGAACGAGGCGGAATCGCCGCGTGGGCGCATCGCCTTCGCGCAGGCGCTGGCGGAAGGAAAACTCGAAGCGTCAGGGTCGGTCCTTGCGCATCTGGACCAGTGCGCGGCCTGCATGGCCTGCGAGCGCGTGTGTCCGTCGCAGGTTAAGTACGGCGAACTGATCACGACTACGCGCGCCTGGCTCGTGGATACCGGCAAAGCTTCGCGCACCGGGCGATCGCTTGGCCGCCTGCTTGCGTACCCGCGCCTGCTCGGAGCGCTGCTGCGCGTGGCGAATCTTCCGGGCTTGCGGCAAATTCTGCAAAGTCGAATCATGCGGGCGCTGCTGCGTGCGTTCGGGTTGGATCGCGCCGTCACCGAGTTGCCACGATTGTCGCGGGTCGAAGCGCGGGCGGCGCAGATGCCGGCTGCACCGCGCGGGAGCGTGGGACTTTTCCTCGGCTGCGTTGCGGCGAGCGTGGATCGCGATGTGCATGCGGCAGCGCAAGGCCTTCTCCACGCGCTGGGTTACGCGGTCGTGCTGCCGTCTGCACAGGGCTGCTGCGGCGCACTCGCCCTGCACAACGGCGATGCGGCGCAGGCGGATGGTTTGGCTCAGGCACTGCGCGCGGCATTCGCCGGCGCGGAGGTCGATACCCTGCTGGTTTCAGCCTCGGGTTGCTTCGGCACGCTGCGCGATCATGTTTTCGCCGGGTCGAATCTGCGCGTGCGCGAAATTCACGAATTCCTCGACGTCGATGCGCGCATCGATGCGCTGAAATTCCGTGCATTGGCTGAAACCATCGCACTGCACACGCCCTGCACGCAGCGCAATGTCGCGCGTGCCGATGGCGCGGTCGCGCGACTGCTCGCACGGATTCCGCAGTTGCGCATCGACGCGCTGCCTGCGCCGCCCGGCTGTTGTGGCGCGGCCGGCGACTATTTCCTGCGTCGCCCGGATATTGCGGATTCGTTGCGTTCGCAGACGCTGGATGGCGTGTTGGCTACGCAGGCGGAAACGCTCGTCACCAGCAATGTCGGATGCCGGATTTTCCTCGGCAACGGTTTGCGCCGACGCGAGGCGAATATCGCGGTGACGCATCCGCTTGTGTTGCTGGCGCGGCAACTGGAGAATTGACGCATGTTCACGCGCCATCTATCCCGCTTCGACTCCCTTCTTGTCGAAATCGAACGCGCGCTCGGCACGTCGCTCGACGCGCAGCCACAAGCGCAACGCCCGTCGCCGGCCGCCGGCATCGCCGAAGCCGCTCTGGACGACGCGCAACGCCGCCATGCGGCGGGCTTGATGCGCGTCAATCACGCCGGCGAGGTCTGTGCGCAGGCGCTGTACTCCGGGCAGGCTGCCGTGGCGCGCGATGAGCAAACCCGGGCAAAACTACTGCACGCCGCCGCCGAGGAAACCGATCACCTGGCCTGGTGCGGCGAACGCCTGGAAGCGTTCGCGAGCCGCCCGAGCCTGTTCAATCCGATTTGGTACGCCGGCAGTTTCGCTATCGGCGCGGTCGCTGCGATCGTCAGCGACAAGGTCAGCCTCGGCTTCGTCGTGGAAACCGAGCGCCAGGTCGAGGCGCACCTCGGCGAGCATCTGGAAGAACTGCCCGAGGCCGATGCCGCCAGCCGCGCCGTGGTCGCGCAGATGCAGGCCGACGAAGCGCGTCACGGCCGCATGGCGCAAGAGGCGGGCGGCATAGCACTGCCGCCGCCGATCCCGGCGCTGATGCGCTTCGCCAGTGGCGTGATGAAAGCGGTGGCGTACCGGATTTAGCCGCGCAGAGCGGATGGTTTGGCATAAGGACTGTGCCAACGATTCGCGCCAGTGCGCGAATCGGCAAACGTGGCGCGGCTTTGCCGCGACCGTTTGGTTGCTGGAGGCGGCAGGATGCCCCGTCCAGCAACAGTTAGGTTAGATTCCTTCCATGGAATAGCTCCTCGATCTCGCGCTTGAGCAGCGATTCGATGCGCATGCGGTCCTTGAACGACAGATCGTCGGCGTGGGCTTCGAACAGGTAGGTCTCGAGGTCGAATTCCTTCACGTGCATCTTCGTGTGGAACATGTTTTCCTGGTACACGTTGACATCGAACATCTCGTATTTCTGCCGGATGTGCCGGGCCAGGTATTCCTGGATCGAGTTGATGCGGTGGTCGATGTAGTGTTTCTTGCCGCGCACGTCGCGCGTGAAGCCGCGCACGCGGTAGTCCATCACCACAATGTCGGATTCGAAACTGTCGATCAGGTAGTTCAAGGCCTTCAGCGGCGAAATCACGCCGCAGGTGGCCACGTCGATGTCGGCGCGGAACGTGGCGATGCCGTTGTGCGGATGCGTTTCCGGATAGGTATGCACGGTGATGTGCGATTTGTCCATGTGCGCGACCACGGCTTCGGAAATCATGTCGCGGCCGAGCTTCTCCACCACCGGGTGCTCGGAGATCAGGATCGTCACGCTCGCGCCCTGCGGGTCGTAATCCTGGCGCGCGACGTTGAGGATGTTCGCACCGATGATCTCGGCCACGTCGGTGAGAATCTTGGTCAGGCGGTCCGAATCGTATTGCTCGTCGATGTACTCGATGTAGCGGTCGCGTTGCTCGGGCGTCACCGCGTAGCAGATGTCGTAGATGTTGAAGGACAGCGCCTTGGTCAGGTTGTTGAAGCCCTGCAGCTTCAGACGGGGAAGGGGTTTCACTGCGCAGACTCCGAAAACCGGCCGGGACGCCGTTAGGGCGCGGATTATGGAGCAATCGGTCGGTGGGGGAAACCGCTTTCGCGCTCTTGCGCAGCGCGAGCGGGATTCCGATAAGATGACGCATCGTCGGCGCCGCATCGCCGTGTACTGTCCCGGGGAGTCCGAGTATGGAGCTTCGCTACACGCTGCAGCGCGCGGTCAACCGCGTGCAGGCGCCCAGTTCGCTGGTACTCGACCAGGAGGCGTTGGACCGGGTGCTGGGGTATTGCCATCGCCGCCGCTATCCCGGCAAGACCGCGATCATCCGGCCCGGCGATTCGGCGAACATCCTGTATTTCATCATCGAGGGTTCGGTCAGCGTGCTCACCGAGGATGAGGAAGGCCGCGAACTGATCCTCGCCTACATCAACGCCGGCGAATTCATCGGCGAGATGGGCCTGTTCGTGGAATCCCCGCGGCGCGAGGTGATGGTGCGCACGCGCACGTCCTGCGACCTGGCCGAGATCAGCTACGAGCGCTTGTTCCAGTTGTGCGAGACCACGCTGCGCGAGGACTGCGCCAAGGTGCTGTTCGCGATCGGCACGCAATTGACCAATCGCCTGCTGCACACCTCGCGCAAGGTCAGCCGCCTCGCCTTCATGGACGTGACCAGCCGCGTGGCCAAGACCCTGATCGACCTCACCGAAGAACCGGATGCGATGTCGCACCCGAAAGGCACGCAGATACGCATCTCGCGCCAGGAAATCAGCCGCATCGTCGGCTGTTCGCGCGAGATGGTCGGACGCGTGCTGAAGCAGCTTGAGGCCCAAGGGATGATTTCGGTCGCTGGAAAGACGATCGTGGTGTTCGGCACGCGTTAGGAAAACAGCCGAGCCAGCTCCGCGCCCGGGTCGGGCGCGCGCATGAACGCCTCGCCAACCAGGAACGCGTGCACGCCGGCTGCGCGCATGCGCACCACGTCCGCGCGAGCGCGAATCCCGCTCTCGGTGACGAGCAGGCGATCCGCCGGCACACGCGAACGCAAGTTCAACGTCGTATCGAGCGAGGTCTCAAACGTGCGCAGGTTGCGGTTGTTGATGCCAATCAACGGCGCCGAAGTTTTCAATGCGCGTTCGAGTTCGGCGGCATCGTGCGCTTCGGCGAGCACGTCCATGCCCAGGTCCCGAGCCAGCGTGGAGAATTGGACGAGCTGCGCATCGTCCAGCGCGGCGACAATCAGCAGGATGCAATCGGCGCCGAGCGCGCGCGCCTCGTAAATCTGATATTCGTCGATCACGAAATCCTTGCGCAGCACCGGCAGCGCGCACGCCTCGCGCGCCACGCGCAGATATGCATCGGCGCCCTGGAAAAAATCAATGTCGGTGAGTACCGACAGACAGGCCGCGCCGCCGGCTTCATAACCTCGCGCGATCTGCGCGGGCTGGAAATCCGCGCGGATGATGCCCTGGCTCGGGCTGGCCTTCTTGATCTCGGCGATCACGGCGGGTTTGCCGGCATCGATGCGAGATTGCATCGCGGCGCGAAACCCACGCACTGGTGGCGCATCCGCGATGCGCGCAGCAAGCTCGTACCGCGGCGTGCGCGCGCTGCGCTCGCGTACCTCGTCGGCCTTGCGCGCGAGAATCCGGCGCAGGATGTCGCTCATGCGCCGGCCAGCCGTCGGGTCGCTGCGACGAACTGATCGAGCTTGCGGCGCGCGGCGCCGCTGGCGATGGATTCGCGTGCTCTCTCGACGCCAGCCGAGATGGAATCGACCAAGTCTGCCGCGTACAGCGCCGCGCCGGCATTGAGCAGCACGATATCGCGCACAGGGCCGGGTTCGTTGTCCAGAGCAGCGAGCACGCGTATCTTCGATTCGGCGGCATCGGCGACCATGAAGACCTCGCGCGCGACGCGCGCGAAGCCGAATTGTTCGGGTGCAATGTCGTATTCGCGCACGCGGCCGTCGTGCAGTTCGCCGACCAGGGTCGCTTCGCTAAGCGATATTTCGTCGATGCCATCGCGGCCCCAGACCACCAGCGCGTGACCGGCGTCGAGGCGCTGCAGGACGCGCACCTGGATGCCGACCAGATCCGCATGAAACACGCCCATCAGCATGTTCGGCGCACCGGCCGGATTGGTCAGCGGACCCAAAATGTTGAACAGCGTGCGCACGCCCATCTCCTTGCGTATCGGCGCGACCATGCGCATTGCCGGATGGTGGTTCGGCGCGAACATGAAACCGATGCCGGTTTCCTCCACGCATACTGAAACCTGTTCGGCGGAGAGATCGATGCGCGCACCGAGCGCTTCGAGCACATCGGCGCTGCCGGATTTGGACGACACGCTGCGGTTGCCGTGCTTGGCCACGCGCGCGCCCGCCGCCGCGGCCACGAACATCGCCGCGGTGGAGATGTTGAATGAATTCGCGCCGTCACCGCCGGTGCCGACGATGTCGACAAAGTTCTTGTAAGGCGGCACATGCACGCGCACTGCCATCTCGCGCATCACGCTCGCCGCTGCGGCGATCTCGCCAACGGTTTCCTTCTTCACGCGCAGGCCGGACAGGATCGCCGCGACCATCGCCGGCGATACCTCACCGCGCATGATCTGACGCATCAGGTCGACCATCTCCTCAACGAAGATTTCGCGGTGCTCGATCAGGCGCTGCAATGCTTCCTGCGGGGTGATCGGCATGTCAGGCCGC
>DATIOA010000179.1:0-21180 GCA_035473575.1 Rudaea sp.
CTCGTGTTGCGGCTGGAACCGGACACCGCGCTCGCACGCCGTGCCGTCATCGTCCTGTTCGGCATCGTCTATTTCGCGATCTTTTCCAGTGCGATCATGTTCGACGTGCTGCTGGCGACGTTCGTGCTGCTCGCCCTGCACGGCGCGTTGGACTGGGACGCGGGTCGCTGGCGGCGTGGTTTGCTGCTGCTGGCGCTCGGCTTCGGCCTCGGCATCCTGACCAAGGGGCCGGTGGTGCTGCTCGATGCCGGTTTCGCGCTCGTGCTGGGGCCGTGGTGGAGCGAGACGGCGCGCGCAAACAAGCGGCGCTGGTACGCGATGACCGGCCTGGCCGTGCTCGGCGGCGCCGTCATCGCGCTGGCCTGGGCGATTCCCGCCGCGATCATGGGCGGCGAGAAATACGCGAACGCGATCTTCCTTCATCAGACCGTCGATCGCATGACGCGTAGCTTCGCCCATCGCCGTCCGCTGTGGTGGTATTTCATGGTGTTGCCGGCGATGGTGCTGCCGTGGACGCTGGCGGTGCGCGCGCCGTGGCGGGAGTGGCGCGAATCCTTCCACATTTCCAAAAGCGTGCGATTCGCCGTGGCCTGGGCCGTGCCGGCGTTCGTGGCATTTTGTTTCGTCAGCGGCAAGCAGCCGCATTACCTGCTGCCTTTGCTGCCGGCGTTGGCGCTGTATCTGGCCAAGGTGCTCGGCGCGGACGGTGCGTGCCTGCGTGGCCGCCTGTTCGGCCTGTTGCTGTTGCTCGCGGGAATCGCGCTTGCGGCGATTCCTTATCTCGCCGCGCACGCGCAGGACGTCGGCTTCCTTTCGCGGATGTTGGCCGATGGCCGGTTGACCGCGCAGTTCCTGCAGGTGATCTCGGGCATCTGGCCGCTTTGGGGTCTACTCGCGATGCTGGTCGGGTTGTTCGTGCTGTGCATGCCGGGTGCGCACGCATCGCTGCGAGCGCTCGCGTTGTCGAGCGCGGCGGCGGCGGCGCTGGGCATGCTGGCGCTGGCGCAGGGCGTCGGTCCCTACGTGGATGTGAGCGTCGCGGCGGCGCGCATCAAACAGGATCAGGATGCCGGCCGGCCGATCGCCCACCTGGCCTGGCATCACGGCCTGTTCGAATTCCCCGGACGCTTCACGCAGCCGCTGCCGAAGGTCAATTTCGATGAATTGCGCGCCTGGTGCGCCGCGCATCCGGATGGGGAAATTGTCACTTTTTATACAAAGTACCCGATCACGGCGAAACCCGATCTGCAGCTGCCGTACCGCTTCGGATTCATCCGTTTCTGGCGCGCGCAGGACCTGCTCGCGATGCCGTGGCCGGCGCAGGTGCCGGACGTCGACGAAACACCCGACGACTGAGGGAACCTCCGCATAACCTGCTGCGCTCGGCATCTTGCATGCCGGCGGTGCTCGGAATCCTCATGTACTGACGTGTACACTCCGGTCCCTGCGCTCCGGCGACATGCAATCTGCCTTCGCTCGCGACGGTTCTGCAAATGTTCCCGAGCCTCAGAAATTCGGCTTGTCCGGGCTTTGCCGGTAGCGCGCGACGCCATCGAGAATTTCGTGCTTCGCCGCCGCGGCGTCGTGCCAGCCTTCGATCTTCACCCATTTTCCCTTCTCGAGATCCTTGTAGTGCTCGAAGAAGTGGCCGATGCGCTCGAGCCAGTTCGCCGACACCTGGCCGATATCGGCGATGTGCGCGTAGCCCGCGAAAGTTTTCGCATGCGGGACCACAACAAGTTTCTCGTCGGTGCCGGCCTCGTCGCTCATCTTCAGCATGCCGACCGGGCGGCAGCGAATCACCGAACCGGGAACCAGCGGCAGTGGCAGGATCACCAGCGCATCGAGCGGATCGCCATCGCCGCCGAGCGTGCGCGGCACGTAGCCGTAATTGCACGGATAGCGCATCGGCGTGGACAGCACGCGGTCGACGAAGATCGCGCCGGTGGCCTTGTCGACCTCGTACTTGACCGGATCGGCGTCCTTCGGAATTTCGATGACGACGTTGATTTCGTTCGGCACGTCGCGGCCGGCAGAGACGAGGTCGAGGCCCATGATGACGTTCCAGCAGGTTTTTCGAGGGGCGCGAAGGATAAAGCAAAGCCGACGCGAGCGCACGAAAAAAACCCCGCACATGGCGGGGTTTTTCGCGAATCGATGCATCGCAGCGAGGTTATTTCAGTTGGTCCCACAGGAACGTGTAAGCCAGCGCGTGCATGTGCGCGGATTGCTTGTTGTCCGCGCCGGCGCCGTGGCCGCCTTCCAGGTTCTCGTAGAACCACACGTTCGGCAGGTTCATGCCTTCCATCTTCGCCGCCATCTTGCGCGCCTGCGCAGGGCCGACGCGGTCGTCGCTGGTGGTGGTGTAGAACAGTACCGGCGGATACTTTTTGTCCTTTTCCACATTTTGATACGGCGAGAAGGTCCTGATGAAATCCCAGTCGGACGTATCCGGATCGCCGTACTCGGCGACCCATGACGCGCCGGCATCCAGGTGCGTGTAGCGCTTCATGTCGAGCAGTGGCACTTCGCAGGCGATCGCGCCGAACAGTTGCGGATACTGGGTGAGCATGTTGCCCATGAGCAGGCCACCGTTGCTGCCGCCCTCCGCGCCCAGGTGCGCAGGCGTAGTTACGCCGCGCTGGATCAGATCCTGCGCGACCGCGGAAAAATCCTCGTAGGCGCGCAGGCGCTTGGCCTTGAGCGCGGCCTGGTGCCAGGCCGGTCCGTATTCGCCGCCGCCGCGGATGTTCGCGATCACGAACACGCCGCCGCGCGACAGCCATGCCCGGCCGATCGAACCGGAATAGCTTGGCTTCAACGACACCTCGAAGCCGCCATAGCCGTACAGCAGCGTGCGGTTGCTGCCGTCGAGTTTGAGATTCTTCGGCGCGATCTCGAAGTAGGGCACGCGCGTGCCATCCTTGCTGGTCACGAAATGCTGGCTGACGGCGAACTTCGAAGCGTCGAAGAAAGCCGGGCTGCGCTTGATCGTTTGCGCGTGGCCTTGGCCGAGCACGCCGCGTTCCAGCGACGATGGCATCAGGAATCCGGTCACGCTCAGCCAGTATTCGTCGGAGTTGTCGGAATCGGTGTCGATCACGCCGATGGTGCTGAATGCGGGCGCACCCGGCAGCGCGGCGCGTTTCCATGCGCCATGTTCCGGCGTAAGCACGTCGAGCTTGCTCTTGACGTCGTCGAGCGTATTCAAGATCAAATGGTGTTGCGTCCACGAGTAGCCCGCGAGCGCGGTATGCGCGTCGGGCGTGAATAGCGCGGTGAAGTCACGCTTGCCGGCCATGAAGTCGTCGAACTTCGTCGCCAGCAGCGCGCCGGAAGGCCAGGTCTTGCCGCCCACCGTCCATGCGGACTTGGTCTGCACCAGGAACCATTCCCGATGTGCGTCGAAATCCGCGTCGTCAGGTATGTCGATCTTCGTCAGCTTGCCATCCTTGTGCAGGAACGTCTCGCCGTGGAAGAAATCCTTCTGCACGCGCACGTAATCGCGCTCGAAGCCGGGTGTGCGGTCGTGAGTCGCGCCGATCGCGAGATCATCCGCTTTGCCTTCGTAGATCAGCGCTGCGGAAGACAATGGCGTGCCACGCATCCATTCCTTGGCGATGCGCGGATAACTCGACTTGGTCATCGAGCCGGGGCCGAAATCGGTGCCGACGAAGATGCGATTCTCGTCGATCCAGCTCACCTCGGTTTTCGCCACGGGCAGGTGGAATCCGTCCTTGGCGAAGGATTTCGAGGGCAGATCGAACTCGCGCACTTCCACCGCGTCGCCGCCGCCGGGCGACAGCGAGACCAGGCAGTGCTCGTATTTCGGTTTGAGGCAATGCGCGCCCTTGAACACCCACTTCGCGTTCTCGGTCTTGTTCAACGCGTCGATGTCGAGCAGCGTTTCCCACGCGGGCGACGCCTTGCGGTACTCGGCCAGCGTCGTGCGCCGCCAGATGCCGCGCGGATGCGCCTTGTCCTGCCAGAAGTTGTACAGGTACTCGCCCATGCGATTCGGATATGGAATGCGCGCGTCGGAGTCGAGCACTTCGAGGATTTCGCCGCGGGTCTTGTCGAAGTCGGCCGATGCCGCGAACTGCTTTTCGGTGATCGCGTTCTGCGCCTTGACCCAATCCATCGCGCGTCCGCCGTGCGTGTCTTCCAGCCACAGATAGGGATCGTCCGGCGTCGCGGCAACGGGCGCCGCCTCGGCATTGGCTGCAGGTTTGGCATTCGGATCGGCATGCGCGCCGACGAGGGTTTCCGGCACGGTGGGTCTCACGGCTCCGTTCCTGTATTGGGGCGAGCAGGCGGCGAGTACGACGCAGGCGGCCAGCGTGGCGGGAAGCAGTTTCATGGAAGGACTCCTGAAAACAAAGCCCTCCCGAATCCGGGAGGGCTTGAATGCAACGTGCCGATTACAGCAACGGGATCAGCAACAACGCGACGATGTTGATGATCTTGATCAGTGGATTCACGGCCGGGCCGGCGGTGTCCTTGTACGGATCGCCGACGGTGTCGCCGGTGACGGCGGCCTTGTGCGCGTCCGACCCCTTGCCGCCGAAGTTGCCGTCCTCGATGTACTTCTTGGCGTTGTCCCAGGCGCCGCCGCCGGTGGTCATCGAGATCGCGACGAACAGGCCGGTGACGATGGTGCCGATGAGCACGCCGCCAAGCGCCTTGGCTCCTTCCACGGCGGAACCTGTTATCCAGGTCGCGCCGAAAGCAACAACGATCGGTACCAGCACCGGCAGCAGCGAGGGCACCAGCATTTCCTTGATCGCGGATTTGGTCAGAAGGTCCACGGCCTTGGAATAGTCCGGCTTGGCCGTGCCTTCCATGATGCCCTTGATCTCGCGGAACTGGCGGCGCACCTCGACGACCACCGAAGCCGCGGCGCGGCCCACGGCTTCCATCGCCATCGCGCCGAACAGGTAGGGGATCAGTCCGCCGATGAACAGGCCGATGATGATCATGTGGTCGGACAGGTCGAACGTGATGATCTTGCCGGCGAGGTTCGGCGAGGTCGCGAGATTGTGCGTGTAGTCGGCGAACAGCACGAGAGCGGCCAGGCCCGCCGAACCGATCGCATAACCTTTCGTCACCGCCTTGGTGGTGTTGCCCACGGCGTCGAGCGGATCGGTCACGGCGCGGACTTCCTTCGGCAGTTCGGCCATCTCCGCAATGCCGCCCGCGTTGTCGGTGATTGGGCCGTACGCATCCAGCGCGACGATCATGCCGGTCATCGACAACATGGCCGTGGCGGCGATCGCGATGCCGTACAGGCCGGCGCAGAAGTGCGCGCCCCAGATCGCGGCGCAGATCGCCAGCACCGGGAACGCCGTCGACTTCATTGACACGCCGATGCCGGCGATGATGTTGGTGGCGTGGCCCGTGGTCGAAGCCTGCGCGACGTGGCGTACCGGCGCGTACTCGGTCGCGGTGTAGTACTCGGTGATGACGACCATCGCTATGGTGAGCAGGATGCCGATGACCGCGCAGCCATAGATGTTCCACACGCCGAATTTCGAGTCGGCCATCATCGCCTGCGTGACCGGGATGAAGGCGAGCAGGGCGAGCGCCGCGGAAACGCCCACGCCCATGTACAGCGCGTTCATGATCTTGCCGCCCGGTTTCGCCTTGACGAAGAACGTGCCGATGATCGAGGCGATGATGGAAACACCGCCCAGCGCAAGGGGATACAGCACGCCATAGGCGCCGACATCCGCGCCGAGCACGCCGCCAAGCAGCATGGTCGCGATCAGGGTCACGGCGTAGGTCTCGAACAGGTCGGCGGCCATGCCGGCGCAATCGCCGACGTTGTCGCCCACGTTGTCCGCGATCACTGCCGGGTTGCGGGGATCGTCCTCGGGAATGCCGGCCTCGACCTTGCCGACGAGATCGGCGCCGACGTCGGCCCCCTTGGTGAAGATGCCGCCGCCCAGGCGCGCGAAGATCGAGATCAGCGACGAGCCGAAGGCGAGGCCGACCATGGCGTGCAGGGCTTCTTCCTGGCTATGCCCGAGGTGCAGCAAAATCCCGTAGTAGCCGGCGACGCCGAGCAGGGCCAGACCCACGACCAGCATGCCGGTGATCGCGCCGCCGCGGAAGGCGATCTGCAAGGCGGCGTTGATGCCGTTGCGCGCGGCTTCGGCCGTGCGCACGTTGGCGCGCACCGAGATGTTCATGCCGATGAAGCCGGTCAGGCCGGACAGGAACGCGCCGATCGCAAACCCGATCGCGGCAGTCCAGCCAAGCTTGGTGAAGCCGATGACGAGGAACAACACCACGCCCACGATGGCGATGGTGCGGTACTGGCGGCTCAAGTAGGCGCTGGCGCCTTCCTGCACGGCCTGCGCGATGGCCTGCATGCGTTCGTTGCCGGCCGGTTTGGCCAGAATCCACGCGCGCGACCAGACTCCGTAAAGAATCGCGAGCAGGGCGCAGCCCAACGCGATCCAGATGGCGTATTGCTGAAAGAACATCGGATTCTCCCTCGAATCTCAGGCTTTGAACGGTAAAGGCGGGGGTGCCACGAAAAATCGGGTCGAGTATACCCGCAGTGGCGGCGGTGGTCAGTTGTGCGTCGCGCCAACGGGACCAAGTCATCTGGCAAAATAGCGGCAATGACCACAACGGCGATCGAGGGCCGGGCGGCGATCGGCTCTCCCGAACGCGCGCCGGACTATGTCCCGGCACTGACCGGTTTGCGCGGCGTGGCGGCCGGCTGGGTGCTCATTTTCCACCTGTGGCAATTTTCCGGCTCGCCGGTGCTGGCGATCCACGTTGCAAACCTCGTCATCGACTTCACGCCGCTGGCCGCCTGCGGCTTCCTCGGCGTGGATCTGTTTTTCGGTTTGTCAGGGTTCCTGCTTGCGTTGCCGTTCCATCGCGCGGCATTGGCGCAGGTGCCCATGCCGAGCCTGCGCACGTTCTGGATACGCCGCTGCCGGCGCGTGCTGCCGGCGTACTACGTGCAGTTGGCGATCATCGTGGCGACGATGCTGGCGATCGGTGACCTGCGGGCGTTGGGGCCGGCCAATCTGATCGGGCACGTTTTCCTCGTGCAAAACTTCGTGCCGACGCGCGAGATGCTGAACGGCGTGTACTGGACCATGCCGATCGAATGGGATTTCTACGCAGTCCTGCCGCTGCTGGCACTCGCGCTTGCACGGTTCCGTGCCGCAATTACCCTGTTCGGCGTCATGGCTTTGGCCCTGGCGTTTCGCCTGTTGTGCTACGGCGCGTACTTCAGCGAGTCGTGGGCGAGTCATTTCGACTACGGCTGGATCGTGCAGTTGCCGGCGCGGCTGGACGAATTCTTCTTCGGCGTACTCGGTGCGATGGTTTATGTACGCAAACCGCCGTCGGCACGCATGGCGAAAGGTCTCGTGCTGCTGGGCATGGCGGGAATCGCGGCCGGGATGGCGGCCTTCACGCATTTGGGCAATTACCTGCTGCCGCCGCAAATGCCCTGGCTGTTGTTGCACTTCACCTGGATCGGCGCGGCATTCGGGGCGCTCATCCTCGGCGCGGCGGCGGCGCAGACCTGGTTTCGTGGGCGCGTGCTGGCCTGGTTTGGCTTGATTAGCTACAGCCTGTACCTGTGGCATTACCCGTTATTGCAGGTTGCCCAGCATTTCGGGTTTTTGGCTGTCGGCAGTCCGCTCGCCATGATGCGCACCGCGTTCGTCGTGACCATGCCGATTCTTCTCGTGAGCTGGCTCTCGCAACACTTCGTCGAGCGCCCGTTCCTGGCCTCGCACCAGCGCAAGATCGCCGACATGCAGCAGGCTTCCGCGGTGCCGTGACTCACTTGTCTGCCAGCGCATACGCCGGCAATTTCTTCTTTGCCAATTTCAGCTTGGGTTTCGCATATTTCGGCAGGCCGCTCACGGCGTCGTAGGGCGGCGCGTCCTCGCCGCGGATCAGCGGTTCCAGGTAGCGGCGCGCGGCCGGCGTGATGCCAAATCCGTCTGCGCTGATGAAACCGTGCGGCAGCTTCTTCTCGACATTCGCGATGGCGGTGAGCGGCGCGGGTACGATCTTCCACTTGAACGGGGTGCCGGATCCGCGCTTGATCACGGGCATGACGCCGTTCTTGCCGGCCAGCGCGTATTCGACGGCGGCCTTGCCGACGGCGTAGGCCTGTTCCGCGTCGACTTTGCTGGCGATGTGCCGCGCCGAGCGTTGCAGGTAATCCGGCACGGCCCAGTGGAACTTGTAACCGAGCCTGGCTTTGACGAGCTGCGCGATCATCGGCCCCACGCCGCCGAGCTGGGTGTGGCCAAACGCGTCCGTCGTGCCGGCCTCGGCGAGAAATTTCCCGTCCGCGTTCTTGACGCCCTCGGAGACGACGACGGTGCACCAGCCCACGCGCTCGACGGTGGCCTTCACGCGCGCGAGGAACGCGACTTCGTCGAAGGCAATTTCCGGAAACAGGATCACGTGCGGTGGATCAATCGCGCGCTTGCCGGCGAGTCCCGCGGCGGCGGCGATCCAGCCGGCGTGGCGGCCCATTACTTCCATTACGAACACCTTGGTCGAGGATTCGTGCATGGAAGCCACGTCCAGGCTTGCCTCCAGCACCGACACCGCGGTGTACTTGGCGACCGAGCCGAACCCGGGACACGAATCCGTTACCGGCAGGTCGTTGTCCACGGTCTTCGGCACGCCGATGACGTTGAGCGGGTAACCCAGCGTTCGAGCGATCTGCGCGATCTTCAGCGAGGTGTCGGCCGAATCGTTGCCGCCGTTGTAGAGGAAATGGCGGATGTCGTGCGCGCGCAGCACGGCGATCAGGCGTTCGTAATGCGCGCGGTCGGCATCCAGCGATTTCAGCTTGAAGCGGCAGGAGCCGAACGCGCCGCCGGGCGTATGCCGCAGCGCGGTAATGGTCGCGGCATCCAGACTCGAGAGGTCGAACAATTCCTCGCGCAGCGCGCCGATGATGCCATTGCGTGCGGCGAATACGCCGACCTTGCGCCGCCGGCAGGCCTGGATCACCGCACTGGCCGTCGCATTGATCACGGCGGTGACGCCGCCGGACTGGGCGTACAGCAGGTTCCCGCTGCTCATGGCTTGATTCCACCGTTTGACTAAGTGTGACAACGCCGCTAGGTTAGCCCGTCGGGGTGGCTCTTGCCCACCGCAAGCAGAATAATTCCAGGCACATGCGCATCGTTTTCTTCGGCCCGAACGGTTCGGGCAAGGGCACCCAGGCCGCGCTGCTCAAGGCCGAGCTGAAGGTCCCGCACGTCTCCACCGGAGACTTGCTGCGCGCGGCGGTCAAGGCCGGCACGCCGCTCGGGCTCAAGGCCAAGGCGGTGATGGAAGCCGGCAGGCTCGTATCCGACGAGATCGTGCTGGGCATGCTCGAAGAACGCGTCGCGGAACCCGATGCGCGCGGCGGATTCATCCTTGACGGCTATCCGCGCAACCTCGCCCAGTGCGCCGCGCTGGAGGATTTGCTGGCGCGCATTCGCCAGCCGCTGGACATCGCCATCGAACTCGACGTGCCCGATCGCGCCATCCTCGAACGCTGCGAAATCCGCTTCAAGGCCGAGCATCGCCCCGACGACGATCCGACGATCGTGCGCAAGCGCCTGGAGGTCTACCGCGAGCAGACCGCGCCGGTCGCGCGGCATTTCGCCGATCTGGGCAAGCTCGTCACGGTTAACGGCGTGGGGGCGGTCGACGAGGTCTTCGCGCGCATCCTCGCCGTGCTGCCGCGCGCGGTGGCCTGAGCGCGCCGGCCGCGTCCGCTACGACTCCCATGCCAGCGTTTCTGTTCGTCCTGCGCGACGTCATCCTGCTGCGCCGCGGCCCGCAGGACATGCCGCATTCGCCACGCCTGCTCGTTTGGGTGTGCGCCGCGAGCTTGCTGTTGCAACTGGCAATCGCGAGCGTGCTCGCCGTTCCAGGCGATGCGCTCGGCGCGGGCCTGATCGGCCTCGCCTTCAATCTCGGCGTGCTGTATCTGTTGCTCAACCTGCGCGGCGTGCGCGCCCGTTTCGTGCAGACTGCGCTGGCCCTGACCAGTTGCGCGATCGTGTTCGCGATCCTGAGCGTGCCCATCGTGCTGGCCGTCGGCGGCAAGCCACCGACGCCGGAGACGATCACGCCATTGCAGGCGTTGCTCGGCATGCTCGCGCTGCCGATCGTGGTGTGGAAGCTGATCGTCGACGCGCACATCCTGCGCCACAGTTTGAACCTGCCGTTCGCCGCCGGCCTGCTGATCGCGCTGTTCTGGATCATCGCCGAATTGAGCTTCGGTGCGGCGATCGGCGGCCCGGCCGCGGCCGCGGCAGCCTGAGCGGCTTTGTGAAATTGTATATTCTGGGAATCTGCGGAACGTTCATGGGCGGCGTCGCTGCGCTGGCGCGCGAACTCGGCTTTGATGTCGTCGGCTGCGACGCGAACATCTATCCGCCGATGAGCGATCAGCTCGCCGCGCTCGGCGTGCATCTGGATTCCGGTTACCGTGCCGAATATCTGGATGCCGCCAAACCCGATCTCGTCATCGTCGGCAATGCGCTGTCGCGCGGCAATCCCGTGATCGAACGCCTGCTCGACGCGCGCATTCCCTACATCTCCGGCCCGCAATGGATCGGCGAGAACGTGCTCGCATCGCGGCGCGTGTTCGCCGTCGCCGGCACGCACGGCAAGACCACGACGACGGCAATGCTGGCGTGGATTCTCGATGCTTGCGGCCGCGCGCCGGGTTTCCTGGTCGGCGGCGTGCCGGAGAATTTCGGAGTTTCGGCGCGTGCCGGCGGCGGCGGCGACTTCGTCATCGAAGCCGACGAATACGACACTGCATTCTTCGACAAGCGCAGCAAGTTCGTGCATTACCGGCCAACGGTCGCGATCCTGAACAATCTGGAATTCGACCACGCCGACATCTTCCCGGATGTGGCCGCGATCCAGCGCCAGTTCCATCACCTGGTGCGCATCGTGCCGGGCAGCGGACGCCTGATCGTGAACGCGGAGGATGCGCGCCTTTCCGAAGTGCTGGCCATGGGTGCGTGGACGCCGGTGACGACGTTCGGCATTGATAAAGGCGATTGGCGCGCGCATATGATCGCGGCTGATGGCTCGCAATTCGCGGTGCTGAGCGATGGGAAAGAACTCGGCGAAGTACGCTGGAACCTGCTCGGCCGCCACAACGTCATGAATGCGCTCGCCGCACTGGCGGCAGCGGACGCGGGTGGCGTGGATGTGTCGGTCGCCATCGCCGCACTCGCGGATTTCCGCAGCGCCAAGCGCCGCCTCGAACGCATCGGCGAGCACGCCGGCATCAACGTCTATGACGATTTCGCGCATCATCCGACCGCCATCGCGACCACGCTCGCGGGCCTGCGCGCACGCGTGGGCAAGGCGCGCATCCTGGTCGGCATGGAGCCGCGCTCGAACTCGATGCGCGCAGGCGCACACGCGGCCGAACTTGCGCCATCACTGCACGATGCAGATGCGGTGGTGTTCCTGCATCGACCCGAGTTGGCATGGGATGCGCAACGCGTTACCGATGCGCTCGATGGCCGCGGCCGCACCGCGCCGAGCGTGGACGCGCTGATCGCAGAGCTGCGCGAACAAGCGCGGCCCGGCGACCACGTCGTGTTCATGTCCAACGGCGGTTTCGAGGACGCGCCGCGGCGATTCCTGCGCAGTTTGCGCTGACACCGATCCGGCCTACACTTCAGGCGTGATGGCGACCGACGTTCCGTCAGCTTCGATCCCTCTCTTCCCGCTCAACAGCGTGCTGTTTCCCGGCGGCATGCTCGAATTGCGCGTGTTCGAGCGGCGCTACCTGGACCTGGTTCGCGACTGCGCGCGCAGCGGTGCCGGTTTCGGCGTGTGCCTGATCCTGCATGGCCGGGAAACCGGCGAGCCGGCGGTGCCGGCGGCGGTCGGCACATTGGCGCGCATTGTGGATTTCTATACATCCGACGATGGCCTGCTCGGCATCCGCGCCGACGGCGGCGCGCGCTTCCGTGTCACGCACACGCGCGTGCGCGACAACGGTCTCGTGCATGGCGACGTGCACTTCTGGCCGGACGAACCCGTGGTAACCGTGCCGCCGGAGCATGCCCTGCTCGCGACCATCCTCGAACGTCTGCTCGAACGCATGGGAGGCGTCCACGCGCGCGCCGGGCGCAACCGCTACGACGATGCGAGCTGGGTTGGGTTCCGTCTTGCCGAGGCGCTGCCGCTGGAAAACCGCGAACGCCAGTACCTGCTGCAGATGACCGATCCGCTGGAACGCCTTACCCAGTTGATGCACTATCTGCCGCGATTCCAGCATCCTTGAGAAACCCATGTCAAAACTTGCAGGCAGGACATCGAATCTGAGTCTGCGCCGCGCCGCATTCCGCAAGCTGCACGAATCCGGTTGCTTCATGCTGCCCAATCCCTGGGACGCCGGTTCCGCGTATGCGCTCGCAACGCTGGGCTTCAAGGCGCTGGCGACGACCAGCTCGGGTACCGCGTGGTCGCAGGCACGGCCGGACCACGGCATGGATGTCGAGGCCGTGCTCGCGCATTGTCGTGAAATCGTCGCAGCGACGGATTTGCCGGTGAACGCCGATTTCGAAAGTGGATACGCGCGCGACATCGATGCGTTGCAAAACAATGTCCGTCGTTGCGTCGAAACGGGCGTGGCGGGATTGTCGATCGAAGATGCCACCGGCGATGCGGCGCAGCCGCTGTTCGAACTCGATGAAGCAATCGCGCGAATGCGCGCCGTGCGCGCGGCGATCGATGCGACTGGCGAAAACGTGGTGCTGGTCGGTCGCGCCGAGTGTTTTCTCGTCGGTCACGCGGATGCATTGACCGAATCGATCAGGCGCCTGCACGCCTACTCCGCGGCTGGCGCCGATTGCCTGTTCGCACCGGGAGTGCGCGACCCGGAGCACATACGCGCTATTACTACCGCCCTCGCGCCGAAGCCGGTCAACGTGCTGGTCGGCTCACCATCATCATTGACGCTCGCGGATTTTGCGCAGCTTGGCGTGCGCCGCGTCAGTGTCGGCGGCGCCTTGGCCGGCGCGGCCTGGGGCAGTTTCCTGCGCGCGGCACGTGGCCTTGCGGACGGGCGATTCGATGGTTTCGCGAATAACGCCGGCCATGGCGAGCTCGGTGACCTGTTTGCACAAAACCGTCATTGATCCGTACTCACAAATGTTGTTTCACAAGCTTTACACATATACACCTTTAGTTTATGTTTCAAGTCCCCATAATGATTGCGTCGCCATCCGGCGATTGATCAATGGAGATTCGACATGAAACTCGTCATGAAACCGCTTTCACTGGCCTGTGCGCTTGCGCTGGGTCTGGTCTTTTCCGCGACCGCGCCGACGGCGGCTTTCGCCGAACCGGCGCAGTCGGCTGCCACCGCGCATCAGGCCACCACGCAAACCGCGCCGAAACTGCACGCTACGCTGCGCGCACTGTGGCACGGCCACCTGGTGGCGACCCACGACTATGCGCTGGCCGTGCATGCAGGCAATCAGGCGCATGAAAAGAGCGCTACCGATGCGGTGATTGCCAATGCCAAGGACATCGCCAATGCAGTGGCGGGCTTCTACGGCAAGGACGCGGGCGACGGCTTGTTGAAGTTGCTCGCCGGCCATTGGGGTGGCGTCAAGACCCTGACTGACAGCGCAAAATCAGGCAATGCCGCTGGCGAGACGAAGGCGCTGGAAGAATCGCTGACCAACGCTGCGGATATCGCCAAGTTCCTTGCCGGCGCCAATCCGAACTGGACCGAGGGTGCGCTCGATGGCGCGCTGGCGATGCACGTGAATGACCATAAATTGCAGGTCGACCAGATGATGTCGAATGCGCCGGCGGCCGAGCAGGAAAAGTCCTGGGCCGATATGCAAAAACACATGGACATGATTGCCGACGTGCTGGCCGACGGCATCGCCAAACAGTTCCCGGACAAGGCGAATTGAAACGGTGAGATCCACGAGCGCCTTGCGCCAACTCGGCTCGACGCAGCAAAAGCTGTTGCGCAAGCTGTTGGCTTCGCCACAGGGCGCTAGTGTCGAGGAGTTGTGCGACGCGCTCGGCGTCACTCACAATGCGGTCAGGCAACACCTGACCGCGTTGCTGGCGCAGGGGTTTGTCGCGCGCGGCGAGGCGATCGCCAGCGGTGGTCGCCCACGCGCGTGCTTCGTCCTCACCACGGCGGGGCATGAATTGTTTCCGCGCAACTACGCGTTGCTGACGCGCGGCATGCTGGAATACCAATACGCGCACGGTGGCGTCGCCGCGGTGCAGGCCATGCTCACGGCGATGGGCGCCAAGCTCGGCGAGGATGCTGCCGGGCGCATCGCCACAGCGAATGACAATTCACAAGTGGTGCAACTGCTGGCCGAACAGCTCGATGCACTTGGTTACGAGGCGCAAACCGTTGACGTCGACGACCACACCGAAGTCGAAGCCTTCAATTGTGTTTTTCATGGCCTGGCCCACGCGCATCCGGACGTGTGCCGTTTCGATCTGGCCTTCATGAGCGCGGCGACCGGGCAACCGGTGCATCGCACGCAGTGCATGCTGCACGGGGAACCGGCGTGCCGGTTTCGTGTCGGCCGTCAGAAAGTCGATGCCCCAACCGATCAGCGCAAGGCTTGAGCCAGATCTTCGACGAGATCGTCGGGATGTTCGAGCCCCACGGATAGACGCAACAAATTCTGCGGCGACAACGGATGTTCGCCCTCGACCGAGGCGCGATGCTCGATGAGCGATTCGCAGCCGCCCAGCGAAGTCGCGTTCGTGAACAGTTTTACCTTCGACGCGACGGCGAGCGCCTCATCGCGTTCACCGCGGATCTCGACGCTGAGCATGCCGCCGAAGTCGCGCATCTGCTTCGCCGCGACGTCATGCTGCGGATGCTTGGGCAGTCCCGGCCAGTTCACGCGCTCCACGCGCGGATGCGCCGCGAGGAATTCCGCGACCACGCGTGCATTGCGGCAATGCCAGGCCATGCGCGCAGGCAGCGAGCGGCAGCCGCGCAGCAGCATCCAGGCGCTGAACGGCGACAAGATTGCACCGGTGATGTGACGATAGTGCGCCGCACGGTCGTGCACCGCATCGCGTCGCGCGAACACGAGCGCGCCGCCGAGCACGTCGCTGTGTCCGCCGAAATACTTGGTGGTCGAATGCATCACCGCGTCGGCGCCGAGCGCGAGCGGCTGTTGCAATACCGGCGTGGCGAACGTGTTGTCGCACACGAGCAGCGCGCCATGCGAGTGCGCGATCTGCCCCAGCGCGGCGATGTCGGCGACTTTCAGGCGCGGGTTCGACGGCGTTTCCGCCCAGATCAGCGCCACGCCGTCAGCGCTGGCCGCACGCACGGCAGCGAGATCGCTCGTGTCCACGGAGACACAGACAATGTCGCGACGGGCGAGGAAGTCCTGTGCAAGCAGCCGCAGGCCGGTGTAGCAATCGTCCGGAATCAGGATGCGCGCGCCGTTCGGCAACGCTTCGAGCATCGCCGTGATTGCGGCCATTCCCGAGGCGAAGGCCAGTGCGGCAGTGCCGCCTTCAAGCGCGGCGAGCGCGGTTTCCAGGCGATCCTGGGTCGGATTGCCCTCGCGCTGGTATTCGTAACCGGCGATGCGCTCGGCGGCGGGTCCATGCGCAAACGTGGTCGACAGGTGGATCGGCGGTGCGACCGCGCCGGTGGCGGCGTCAAGTTCGGCGCCGGCATGCACGGCGAGTGTTTCAGGACGCATGGGCAATCTCCCGGAACGCTTCCCGCGCGGCTGTATGCGTGTCGGCGATGTCTTGCTCGCTGTGCGTGGCGGACATGAATCCGGCTTCGAAGGCAGATGGCGCCAGGTACACGCCGCGCGCGAGCATGGCGTGGAAGAAGCGGTTGAACGCGGCGACGTTGCAGGTTGTGGCTTGTGTATACGTTTCCACTTTCTCCGGCGTGAAGAACAGGCCGAACATGCTGCCGACGCGATTGGTGCTGAACGGTACGCCGGCTTCGATCGCGACCGCACGCAGGCCATCGACGAGCAACGTGGTCTTGCGTTCGAGGTCGGCGTAAAAACCCGGCGTCTGGATCAGTTCGAGCATCGCCAGTCCCGCCGCCATCGCGACCGGATTGCCGCTCAGCGTGCCGGCCTGGTAGATCGGTCCGCTCGGCGCGACCTTCTCCATGATCTCGCGACGTCCGCCGTAGGCGCCGACCGGCATGCCGCCGCCGATGATCTTGCCGAAGGTACTCAAATCCGGCGTGATGCCGTAGCGTTCCTGCGCGCCGCCGAGCGCGACGCGGAATCCGGTCATCACCTCGTCGAAGATCAGCACGGCGCCGTGCCGTGTGCACAGTTCGCGCAGGCCGGACAGGAATCCGTCGCGCGGCGGAATGCAGTTCATGTTGCCGGCGACAGGCTCGATGATGAGGCCAGCGATCTCGGCGCCGCACTGCGCGAACAATCGTTTCGCGGCATCCAGATCGTTGTAGGGCAGGGTCAGCGTGAGATCGGCGAGCACCTTGGGCACGCCGGGCGACGTTGGCACGCCAAACGTGAGTGCACCGGAGCCGGCCTTGACCAAAAACGAATCGCCATGGCCGTGATAGCAGCCTTCGAATTTCACGATCTTGTCGCGGCCGGTGAAACCGCGCGCGACGCGGATCGCCGACATCGTCGCCTCGGTGCCGGAATTGACCATGCGCAGCATCTGCATGGATGGCACGAGGCGCGCGATCGTTTCGGCCATTGTCACTTCGGCCGGGCAAGGCGTGCCGAACGAGAGGCCCGCGCGTGCCGCGTGTTCCACCGCCGTGCGCACCTTCGGATGATTGTGGCCGACGATCATCGGCCCCCACGAGCCGACGTAGTCGATGTAGCGCTTGCCTTCGACATCCCACAAATAGGCGCCGTCGGCGTGGTCGGTGAAGAACGGTTCGCCGCCGACCGAGCGGAACGCGCGCACCGGCGAATTGACGCCGCCCGGCAGCCGGAGCAACGCGCGCTGGAAGAGTTCGTGATTCATGGGCATGAAGGTATCTGGTTGTGGAAAAGATCAGCGTAACGCCGCGCCGCGTCCGCGACATCGGGCTGGCCGAATACGCCTGAGATGACGGCGACGAAATCGGCGCCGGCCGCGAGCAGGGGTGCTGCATTGTCCGGCGTAATGCCGCCGATCGCCACCAGCGGCTTGCCGAATGCGCGCGCGGCGCACAACAGATCCGGCGTCGCACGGCGTGCCCGTGGTTTGGTCGGCGATGGGAAGAATGCGCCGAAGGCGAGGTAATCGGCGTCGGCGGCGAGTTCGCGCGCGCGATCGAGCGAGTCGTAGCAGGAAACGCCGATGATGGCGCCGCTGCCGAGCCGGCTTCGCGCCGCGGCAATGTCCGCATCGTCCTCGCCCAGGTGGACACCGGCTGCGCCGATCCCTGCGGCGAGTTCGATATCGTCGTTGACGATCAGCGGCACGCGATGTCGAGCACACAGCGCGGCCAGCGCGCTTGCTTCGTCGCGACGGCGTGCGCGGTCCGAAGTCTTGTCCCGGTATTGCAGGACCACGGCACCGCCTTCAATCGCGGCCGTGCAGGCATCGATGAGATTGGCGCGCGAGCCGTCGGAGATCGCGTAAAGTCCGCGCGCGGGAAAAGCGGGCAAGTGCATGCTCGCAAGTGTAGCGGGTAGAATATGCGCTCGTAATTTTTGCAATCTCCCCGATTGCGAAAATCAATAAGCAGTCGTCCCTGACTGCACTTTCAAACTTCGCTCATGAATGCAGTCCCTAAATTCGACAGCGTGCCCTTCCGCAGCTTCATGTGCGTGGTCTGCGGCTTCATCTACAACGAGGCCGAGGGCTGGCCCGCGGACGGCATCGCGCCGGGCACGCGCTGGGAAGACATTCCCGAAACCTGGACCTGCCCGGATTGCGGCGTGACGAAGTCGGATTTCGAGATGATCGAAATTAGTTGAGCCGCGGCATCGCCGTGCCCAGTTCGGCCAGCTTCAACGCGATTTCCTCGGCATCGTCGGCCTGCGGCATCAGCGCCAGATAACGCTGCCAATCTTCGCGCGCACCCCGCACGTGACCCAAATGCAGGTAGCACATGCCGCGATCGCGGTATTCGGATACCCCGAGGGCGTCGAGGACGAGCAGGCGGTCACAGCAGCGCATAGCCTTGTCCCATTGTTCGCGCTCGGCGTAGACGCCCTTTAGGTTGCGCAGCATGCGCGTGAGGATCGCGCGATGGCTGGCCGGTTCCAGCATCCGCGCCAGGCGATCGTCGTCGAGTTCCTGCGCGTCGGTATGCGCACGTGCGCGACGGCGCAATTCGGCGACATCGAGCGAGCGGCCCTTCTGGTAGGGATCGAGCACGACCATGCCTTCTTCCAGCGGCAGGCGCACGAGGAAGTGCCCGGGAAACGAGATGCCTTCCAGCGGCACGCCCAGGCGGCGCGCGAGTTCGATCTGCACCACGGCGAGTGAAATCGGATTGCCCATGCGGCGGTCGAGAACGTCGTTCAGGTAGCTGTTGCGCGGATCGTAATAATCGCGATCGTCGCCGCAGAACCCGAGTTCGTCGTAGAGGAAGCGGTTGATCGCTTGCAGTCGAGCGGCACTCTCGTCGCCCTTGGCTAGCGCGCGCAGGCGCTGGGTGTATTCGTGCAGGTGCGATTCGTAGGCGGCGGCATCGAGGTCGGGGTACTCGTCCCGAGCGATCAGCAAGGCGGTGGCAAACAGCGGAATGTCGGCGTCGTTGGCATTGCGCAGGTCCTGCCAGGCATCGTGCATCGCCCATCTCCGGCAGCGGCGGCGCCGCGTTGCCACGATCTTACGCGAAGCGCGCGCCGGCGCAAGGCCAGGCCACGATGCCCGCGAATTGCCCGTTGCATGTCACGACCATTGCATCTGCGTTTGCTGTAATCCGCATGCAAAGTTCCGGAGAAAGACCATGCTGCAATTCGTGCCGCTGACCGACGAAATGCTTTATGCGCAGGACGTCGCGCGCCTGCGGCTGGTGCCATACCAATGCGGCGTGCCGTGCGCGCGCGACGATCAGCGATGCACGTCCAACGCATCGCCGGGCTTGACGCCGAGCTTGTCCGCCGTGCCGGCATTGAGTTCGAGCACGTACTGCGCGGCACCATCCGACGGGTAACCCGGGCAATTGTTGCCGGAGTTCAGGCATGGCGGCACGCGTTGCTGCACGCTGACCAATTTGTAATTTTGGTCAAAGTATAAAATGTCCAATGGAATGTGCGTGTTCTTCATCCAGAACGTGCGCACTTGCGCGTCGTCGAACACGAACAGCATGCCGTGGTCGGCGGGCATGCTCTCGCGGAACATCAGGCCGCGTTCGCGTGCGGCTTCGTCAGCGGCGATATCGATCGGGTAGCGGTGACCCTTGAGTTCGACGTAGGACCCCGACGCTTGCGCCGCGCAGGCGCTCAAACCCAGCGCCGAACTCATGCCAAGCATCGCTATGCAGCGAACGAATCCGTTATGCATGAAAGCTCCGAAATCAGCGATGGGTGCGGCTGAGCGCTTCGATTAAAGCGCTCAACGCGGCGAAATTCTGCGGGTTCATGTCGTAGAACTCGATGCCGATGCGGGTGCTGTCCACCCATACCAGCAGGCTGTCGCCGTGGAACGGCGGCTGGCCATCGAATTCCAGAGTGACGGCATGATGCGAGCCCGGTTCCAGCTTGACGCTGCCGCCGTGCTCGAACAGGGCGCCATTGAGGGACAAGTCCAGGATGCGACCTTGGACGTCGCCCACGCGGCCCGTTTCCAGCCGGTATTTCCCCGGCACGGTGAAGCGCGGTTCCTGCCTGCGTTCTTCGTACAACTCGCCCATGGCGCCGCATGCCGTCTGCGATGGATGGCGGCGATGCTAGCACAGCGCCCATGCGCAATTTTTCGGTTACTCGGCCTGTTGACGGCTCTGGAAGTGAATGTATAATGTGCGGCTCCCTCGGACGAAAGGTCTTGGGGTTGCCGGATGTTGATTCGGCAGGAAAATGATCTTTGACAGTGTGCGCAGGTGACTTGTGTGGGCGCCTTGGGATGGATGGAGAAAGTCCATCGAGACAAGAGCGTCCCAAGCCTCGATTCTTTGGAATCGTAATTTGAGTAATCAAAGTAGCTTGGGGTCACTCTCTAAAGTATTGACTGGAAGGCGCAAGCCGGAAGGTCGGCAATTTCAACTGAAGAGTTTGATCCTGGCTCAGAGTGAACGCTGGCGGCATGCCTAACACATGCAAGTCGAACGGCAGCATGAGGTGTAGCAATACACTTTGATGGCGAGTGGCGGACGGGTGAGGAACACATCGGAATTTGCCCAGTCGTGGGGGATAACGTAGGGAAACTTACGCTAATACCGCATACGACCTTACGGTGAAAGCGGGGGATCGCAAGACCTCGCGCGGTTGGATAAGCCGATGTCGGATTAGCTAGTTGGTGGGGTAAAGGCCTACCAAGGCGACGATCCGTAGCTGGTCTGAGAGGATGATCAGCCACACTGGGACTGAGACACGGCCCAGACTCCTACGGGAGGCAGCAGTGGGGAATATTGGACAATGGGGGCAACCCTGATCCAGCAATGCCGCGTGTGTGAAGAAGGCCTTCGGGTTGTAAAGCACTTTTATCCGGAACGAAACGTGTCGGGTTAACAACCCGGCAAACTGACGGTACCGGAGGAATAAGCACCGGCTAACTTCGTGCCAGCAGCCGCGGTAATACGAAGGGTGCAAGCGTTACTCGGAATTACTGGGCGTAAAGGGTGCGTAGGTGGTTTGTTAAGTCTGCTGTGAAATCCCCGGGCTCAACCTGGGAATGGCAGTGGATACTGGCAAGCTGGAGTGCGGTAGAGGGTAGTGGAATTCCCGGTGTAGCAGTGAAATGCGTAGAGATCGGGAGGAACACCAGTGGCGAAGGCGGCTACCTGGACCAGCACTGACACTGAGGCACGAAAGCGTGGGGAGCAAACAGGATTAGATACCCTGGTAGTCCACGCCCTAAACGATGCGAACTGGATGTTGGGTGCAACTTGGCACTCAGTATCGAAGCTAACGCGTTAAGTTCGCCGCCTGGGGAGTACGGTCGCAAGACTGAAACTCAAAGGAATTGACGGGGGCCCGCACAAGCGGTGGAGTATGTGGTTTAATTCGATGCAACGCGAAGAACCTTACCTGG
>DATIOA010000180.1:0-5390 GCA_035473575.1 Rudaea sp.
CATCCACCGCGAACAGCAGGTCGCGGCCGCTGCGCGCCACGTCTTGCGGCGGACCCAGCCATTGCGGCCGCGCCGTCGCGCCTACGAGCAATGCCCACGCCGCGAGCGCGAACCATTTGCGCCACGTCGCGACCGGTGCGGCGCCCGCCGCTGCATCCAAACCGTCCAGCGCGTATGGCAGGCGCAAGGCCGCACCGGCATTGTCGCGCGCCGGCGGCAGCAGGCGTGCCAGCAACCACGGCAACGGCAGCAACACGAACAACCAGGGCCAGGCGAATTCAAGCACGCGCGGCTCCCGATGAGAGCGCGCCCGATGAGAGCGCACCCGATGCGAGCACATTCGCTGCAAGTGCATTGCGCGTAAAGCGCCGCACCAGCACGATCAGCGCCATGCTGTCGAATTCGGCACGCGCACGGAACGGCGCGTCGATCAGGATGCGGCCCACGCCACGGCGGAAATCATCACCGCCGCCACGCGCATCGAGGTATTCGAGCCAGCGCTCGCCGGCGTAAGCCGCGGCGTGCGCATCGTGCACGGCCAGGCGGCGCAGGAACAGCGACAGTGCGGCGGCGAGTGCGGCCGGATCGTGGTGATTCGCATCGATGCAGGCATCGAGTTCGCGCAGTACCGCGCGATCGCGGCGGCGGCGTTTGCGCAATTCATGCAATTTATACAATGTGGCAATGCCGAGGCCGATCGCGAGCGCGGCCAATATCCACCAGCCGGGTGCTGGCGGCCACCAGCCGGGCGGCGGCGGCAGGTGGATGTCGCGCAGGACGGGTCCGGCGGGCGCGCTCATGCGACGCGTACACCGACCCCGTGGCCGCGCGTTTGTGCGCCGAGCAGGCGGGCTATGGCGGCATCGGGTTCCTCGTGCGTTTCCAGCGTGGTCGAACGCAGCGCGCGCTTGGCGAACAGATCGAGCAAATGCGCGCGTTGCTGCTGGAACCAGCGCTGCCAATCGGCACGCGTGCGCGAGGCGGCGAAATCGAGCAGCACGCGGCCGGATTCGCCACGCAGCGCGTAGCGGCCTGGCGCGGGCGCGGCGATTTCCAACCTGTCTTCGAGCACGATCGCGGCGACATCGCAATGATCGGCCAGCAGCGACAGCGGGCCCTGCGCATCGGCGTCGGCGCAAAATCCGTCGCTGATCAGGATCACGCGGCTGCCCGGCCGCGCCAGCCGGCGCGCGCGCTGCAAGGCCTGCGACAAGGGCGTGTGCGCATCGCGTTTCGCCGCCGCGTCCCACTCAGCCAACGCACGCAACACGCGCAGCGCGCCGCGGGCGCCGCCACCGGGTTTCACTTCGGCGTCGATGCCGCCGCCGAATCCGAGCGCGCCGATGCGATCACCATTGCGTGCCGCCGTCCACGCGATCAACGCGGCCGCGCGCGCGGCCTGCACCGACTTGAAACGCACGCGCGTACCGAAACGCAGGCTTGGATTCTCGTCCACGATCAGCAGTACGCTCTGCTCGCGTTCTTCCTCGAACAATTTCGTATGCGGCTTGCCGCTGCGCGCGGTCACGCGCCAGTCCATCTGGCGGATGTCGTCGCCGGGGCTGGTAGATGCGCGATTCGGCGTAGTCCACGCCGCGGCCGCGGAAACGCGAGGCTTGCGTCGCCGCATGGATGCCGGAAACCCGCGTCGCCGGTCGCGTCAGGCGCTGCGCGCGCAGGCGCAACGCGATCAGTTCCGGCAGCGAAACATCGATGCCGTTGGCAGACGGTGCACTCACGGCAATGGCACGCGCGCGATCAGCGCGGTTATCACCCTGTCGCTCGTCACGCCTTCGGCCTCGGCTTCGTAGGTCAGCAGGATGCGATGCCGCAGCACATCGTGGGCGATCGCGTGCACGTCCTCGGGCGCGACGAAATCGCGGCCATTGAGCCAGGCATGGGCGCGCGCACAGCGATCCAGGGCGATGGTGCCGCGCGGGCTCGCGCCGTAGGCGACCCAGCGCTGCAAATCCTCGCCATAGGATTTCGGTTTGCGCGACGCCAGCGTCAATTGCACGAGGTATTCCTCGAGCGCGGGCGCTAGATGCAGGCCGAGTACCGCGTCGCGTGCGGCGAAAATCTGCGCCTGATCCAGCAAACGTCGCGGTGGCGCCGGCGCATGCAGCGCTTCACCGGCCCGGGCGCGGGCAAGTTTCAGGATCGCCGCTTCCGCCGAGGCATCCGGATAATCCACGCGCACATGCATCAGGAAACGGTCGAGTTGCGCCTCGGGTAGCGGATAGGTGCCTTCCTGTTCGATCGGATTCTGCGTCGCCATCACCAGGAACAGTTGCGGCAGCGGATACGTCGTGCGTCCAACCGTGACCTGGCGCTCTCCCATCGCCTCGAGCAGGGCCGATTGCACTTTCGCTGGCGCGCGGTTGACCTCGTCGGCGAGCAGCAGGTTGTGGAACACCGGGCCGCGCTGGAATTCGAAACTGCCGGCCTGCGGGCGGTAGATTTCGGTACCGGTCAGGTCAGCGGGCAGCAGATCCGGCGTGAACTGGATGCGGTGGAAATCGGCTTCGATGCGCGCGGCGAGTTCCTTGATCGCCGTGGTCTTGGCCAGGCCAGGCGCGCCTTCGACGAGCAGATGGCCGTCGGCGAGCAGCGCGATCAGCAAGCGGTCGACGAGCGCCGCCTGGCCGATGATGCAGCGTGAAAGTTCGCTGCGCAGTGCGAAAAACGCGGCCGTCAGCGGGCCCTGAGTGATGTTTTCGGTCATGTCCATGGGATCGATCTTGAGGTAGCGAATCATCGCACGGACGCGAGCGTCCGGCGCTGCTGAGACAGCGTCGGCGTGCGAAGGTTTCCCGCACTTGCGTTTGTTTCAGCTCGCCAATGCGGCGAGGGCGTCGTCGACCGTGAGCGGCTTGCCGATCAGCCAGCCTTGCGCGTACTGGCAGCCCAGCAGTTTGAGTTGGGCCAGGTGCTCGGGCGTTTCAACACCTTCGGCGACGACGTCACAGCCGAGCGCGCCGGCCATGCCGATGACCGCGCGCACGATGGCGAGGCAACGCGGGTCCTCGAGCTGGCGGATGAACCCCTGGTCGATCTTGATCGTGTCGAAGGCGAGCTTGTGCAAGTGGCCGAGGTTGGAATAGCCGGTGCCGAAATCGTCCAGCGCCACCTGCATGCCGGCCTTGTGCGCGCGCTCGATCAGCGTCGCGATCTGGCCGTAGTCGAGAACGAGGCTTTCGGTGATCTCGATCTTTAATTGCGTCGGCGCGACGTCGTGAGCATGCAGTTGCGCGAGCACGCGCGCGACGTAGTCGGCATCGCCGACCTGTCGGCCTGACACGTTGAAAGCGACGAAGGGGCGCGTGTGCGGCGTCTCGTCGGCGATGCGGCGCAGCGCGGCGCAAACCTCGCCCAGCACGTATTCGCCGACCGGTACGATCAGCGAGGTTTCCTCGGCCAAGGCAATGAAGTCGGCAGGCGATACGACGCCACGTTCCGGATGGGTCCAGCGCGTCAGCGCCTCGAAGCCGGCGAGGCGGCCGCTGGCGATGTGCTGGATCGGTTGCAGGCGGATTTCCAGTTCGTGGTTTTCCATCGCGTTGCGCAGCTGGCTTTCCAGCCGGATCTTGTCCAGCGCATGCGCCGATTCGTCGCTGGAGGATTCCGGCGCAGGCACCGGCTCGTTGCCGGTGAACGTGGCCAGCGCGGTTCGGTAACGTGCGAGTTGGCTGAGCAGCAGCGCACGCACGACCGGATCGGCCGCCTGCAGGCGCTCGGCGAACTGGGCGCGGTCGATCGGGGTGAGTGCGCAGGCCGTGAGCGCGGTTGCCGTCGCGCTGCGTCGCGAATCGTCCAGCACCGCCATTTCGCCGACCAACGCGCCGGTGGATAGCTCGCCGAGCAGCATCGGCGCACCGTCGCGTTCGGCAGTAATGCGCAGGGTCCCGGATTCGATCAGGAACGCCGTGGTCGGCGCGTCGCCCGCGCGGAACAACACCTCGCCGGGCTGAAGTTCGATCCGGTAGGCGGTAGCCATGAGCACTCTCCCCCAGTGTCGCCATGCTAGCAGGCTCGCGTGCAAAAAAAAGGGCCGCGCGAGGCGGCCCTGAATGTTATCTGGTGACTTAGTCTTACATGCAGGTCAACGGTGGGCTGAATGCCGAAGCGCTTACGCCAGTAATCGTCGTGGTGGCGGTCGCATTCGCCGTTCCATTCGAATAGGTGAACGTGCAAACGCTGGTGGCCGGAGTTCCGCTCAGGGCGCAGAACCCGGACGCCGTCAGGGTGGCGCCCGCACTGCCGTTGGTATCGGTAACCCACGGCGAGTTGAGTGTCGCCGTACCGCCACCGGAGCAGGCTCCCGTTATCGTCGCCCCCGATACCGGATTGCCCAAGCCGTCTTTCAGACTCAACGCGATGGCATACGTTTTGGCCGTCGCCCCAGCGTTGCTGGAGATTTGCGTCGGGTTCGCGGTCAGGACCGCATCGCCGACGGAGATGGTGACGTTAGCGGTCAAGCCGGAAACCGAGAAAACGATCTGCGCGCTACTGCCGGGCAGAATGCCGGAAGTCACCACTGTCGTGTCCACGCAACCCGCTGGGCCTGTCGGCGGCAACGTTCCTGCGGTCTTGCCGTTGACCGTTCCCGTTCCGGTCGCGAGGTTGTTGAAGTTGAAATTGATGGTAACGCCCGGAATCGGACTGCCATTG
Source organism: Rudaea sp. (assembly GCA_035473575.1). GTDB lineage: Bacteria > Pseudomonadota > Gammaproteobacteria > Xanthomonadales > Rhodanobacteraceae > Rudaea. The sequence goes on from DATIOA010000180.1 coordinate 4,672, forward strand.
GCATCGTTCAGGCACACCGCCACGGTTTGCGTCGCATTGCCGAAGATCGTCGACGGCGTGGCGCTCAATACGGCCGGGCCAACACCCAGATATCGCGTGCGGATGGCGTCCGCCACCGTTTTCGCCGTACTGGTGAAGACATCCGTGCTCGATCCTTGCGCCCACACGACGGCGGACTGACCGATTCTCGATTGCGGGTAGCGCATGGTGACGCTGGCAATGCCGTTGGGTCGGCCATCTGCGTCCGAGCCGGTAAACGCATTCGCGTCGATATTGCCAGCCGTCGCGCGACCGATCACATACTGGAGATTGTTGCCGGTATCCACGCTGCCGCCGGTCGTATTGTTCAGATTGAAGTTATGCGTGACGTTCAGACTGCCTGCCGAATTGATGGTACGCAGCGTACGCGCGCCTTCCAGATCCGCATCGCCAGTGGTCTGGTTGCCGAATATGACCAACGCATCGCCCGGTCCGGCACCGCCGCCCGCCGTGGTGAACGCGCCGCTTGGGGCCGTGAACAGGGTCCCGCCTTCCTGCGGATTGCCATCGTTACCGGAAATCTGGAACGTGCCGCTACCCACATCCGGGAAGCCGAACACCGGGGCATCGATCAATCCGAAGCCGATCTGCGTTCCGGCTAGGACAGGAGCACCCTGGCGATCTTCCGCAAGTATGGTCACGGGCACTGCATAAACCGGGGTCGGCGTTGAAGAGCCAGA
>DATIOA010000181.1:0-1840 GCA_035473575.1 Rudaea sp.
AGGACCTGCCGCTGAGCCTGCCGTCGCGACTGGTCGAGCAACGTCCCGACGTGCGCCAGGCGCAGGCGAACTGGCACGCGGCCAGCGCGCAGGTCGGCGTCGCCATCGCCAGCCGCCTGCCGCAGATCACGCTGAGCGCGAGCGCGGGCAGCACGGGATTGCAGATGGCCGATGTGTTCAAGTCCGGCACCGGTTTCTGGGGCGTCGGCCTTGATCTTGCCGCACCGATTTTCCAGGGCGGCAAGCTGCTGCATGCCGAGCGTGCGGCGAAAGCGCAACTGGTGCAGGCTGCGGCGCAGTATCGCAGCACGGTGCTGACTGCGTTCCAGAATGTCGCCGACACGCTGACCGCGCTCGACGAGGATGCGAAAGGGTTGCAGGCCGCCGCCGCTGCGGCGGATGCGGCAAAGGTGACGCTTGATCTCGCGCAGCGGCAGACGCAGTCGGGCTACGCGAACGAGTTGGCGCTGCTCAACGCGCAACAAGCCTGGCAACAGGCGCGAATTGCCCTGATCCAGGCGCAGGCCAACCGTTACGCCGATACCGCGGCGTTGTATCTCGCGCTCGGCGGCGGCTGGTGGCACGACGCCAAATTGTCCGGAGCATCATGAAGACTGAAGCAATCCGTTTGAGCGGTTTCCTGGCCGCAGTAATATTTCTGCTCGGCGGATGTTCGTCGGGCGGCAGCGTGAACGCGCCGGTATCGGCGGCACCCGGCGACGTGAAGCTCACGCCCGCGCAGATGCAGCATGTCAACTTGTATACCGTGGCCGAGTCGCAATTCCACAAGGCGATCCACACCAACGGCACGGTCGATTTCGACCAGGAGCGCTCCACCGGCCTGCTCGCGCCGATGTCCGGACCGGTCTCGAAGTTACTCGTCGCGCCGGGCGATCATGTTACGAAGGGACAGGCGCTGGCCTGGGTGGATTCGCCGGACTTTGCCGCTGCGGTCGGCGCGTTCCGCAAGGCCGATGCGGCCGCGCGCAACACGCGTCACATCGCCGACGTGGACAGGGATCTGTTCGCGCACAAGGGCGTGTCCGAACGCGAAGCCGCGCAGGCGCAAGCCGATGCGATCGGCGCCGAATCCGACCGCGATGCCGCGCGTCAGGCCTTGGTCGCACTCGGCGTGGACGAGAAATCCATCGCCGCGATTGGCAACGGCAAGGACGTCGCGATTGCCGGCGGCGTCATTCGCGCGCCGCTCGACGGTGTTGTCGTGGAACGATTGATCACGCGCGGACAACTGCTGCAGGCGGGAACCACCGCGTGCTTCACCATCGCCGACCTGTCGCGGGTGTGGGTGAACGCGCAGGTGTTTGGCGGCGACGTCGGGCAGGTGAACGTCGGCGACAGTGCCGAAATCGACGCCGGCGGCACGACGCTGAAAGGTGCGGTGACGAATGTCGCGGCGGAAGTCGATCCGAACACGCGCTCGGTCGCCGCGCGCGTCACCGTCGACAATCCGCACGGCGCGCTGAAAAAACAGATGTACGTGCCGGTGACGATCGTGGCCAAAGGAGAAAGCAGCGGCCTGCTGGTGCCGGTCTCGGCGATCCTGCGCGACGACGAAAACCTGCCGTTCGTGTACGTCGCGCAATCCGACGGCGGTTTCGCGCGCACGCACGTGACCCCGGGCTATCGCGACGGCGAGCGCAGTGTCGTCGATGATGGACTGCACGCGGGCGACAAGATCGTGGCGCAGGGCGCCATCTTCCTGCGCTTCATCGAAAGCCAATGAGCGAATCGACGCTTCCCGACGGCGCGCAAATGCGCACGCCTTCGCTGATCAACCGCATCGTCGCGGCCGCGCTCGCGCAACGCTTTCTGGCGATGC
>DATIOA010000182.1:0-12231 GCA_035473575.1 Rudaea sp.
GCAGCTTTACCCGGTCATCGCACACACGCTGTCGATCGATCCGATCCAGCGCCGTCTGTTCTGGCAGTCGCGCCTGGTCATGCTTGGATTGGCGCGGCGCGTGTTGCGCCGGTTCGAGGAACTTGCGCGCGCCGTGCAAACCGGCAACGGCATCGCGGCGGCGGCCGGCTACGTTGTCGCGGGGATGGCCGAATACCGCCGGCGCAACGAAACGACGATGTATCCGCTGTATCAAAAGATCGGTCAGCGCGCCGCCGGGAAATCCAAGGTGGCGTGAACGCGTTGAGCGCTGCGGCGTTTGTCGTTTTCGCACGCAAGTAGGTGAGGCAGCCCTCCGGCTGCGCAATCATCCATCGCCGCATTGGCTCGCCGGCATCCATGCAAAGTGGCTCTGGCACGCGTGCGGCGTTCTGTTACGTTGTGTGCATGAAGCAAATTCCCGCCAGCGTCGCCGAAGCGAACGCGCTCGCACGGCAAGGTTTCGCCTTCGTGCCCGCGGCAAGCATGCGCGGACTGCTCGGAATTTCCGCGCCCGGGCGAGATTGGGATGCGTTCGCCGCGAGTTGGAACGATCTGCCCTGGGACGAATACCTCGCGCGTTATGGGCGCTATCGACGGCGGCGGCATGCGGTGTTTTACGCCGTGCGCGGCGGTAGCGCGGAGCCGGCACCGCGACCCGAGCCGCACTACCAGAGCCGTGCCTACAATCCGCTGCAAGGCGGCATCGAGCGCTGGTTCGAACCGATCGACGCGGCGGTCGGTTCCGGCAACGCCATGCGGTCCATTCTGCGATTCTGCCGCGGACTGTTCGATGCGCTCGCGCCGGCGGTGACGCGCTGGCGCATCGAGGCGCACCAGTTCCGCATCGAAGCGCGCGCGGACCTGCCGGGCCAGCCCACGCCCGAAGGCATGCATCGCGACGGCGTCGACTACGTGCTGGTGTTGCTGATCGCGCGAACGAACATCGCCAGCGGAACCACCATGATCCATGCGCCGGATCGGCGCGAACTGGGCAGTTTCACCCTGATCGAACCGCTCGATGCGGCGTTGGTGGACGATGCGCGCGTATTCCACGGCGTCACGCCCGTGGCCGCGGTGGATCCGGCGCAACCAGCGCATCGCGACGTGCTGGTGGTGACGTTCAAGCGCGTGGATTGAGCGCCGTTCGCGGGGCGCTGGCCGCTCAGTTGAAGCCGTCGGCGAAAATCCTGTCGACGCTCAGCTCCACGACGTAGCCGCTGGTGCTGCCGGCGATATCCAGGCGCCAACCCGAGTAAAACTCCGTGTTGTCGACCGTTGTGCAGTTTAGTGCGCTGAGCGTCGCGTTTGCCGGCGCGAGCACGCGGATCAGCAAAGCGCCGGCCTGCGCGGTCTTGCCGCTGATCACGGGCTGCACCGGCGTGTTCACCTGAAACGTCGCGCTCGTGCCGCTGCCGAGCGCGAACGCATCGCTGACGGTGAGTTTGTGTCCGGCGAAATCGATCGTGCGCTGCCATGAGGTCACGGCGGGATCGCCTGCGTACGCGGGCGTGAGGTTCGCCACGGCGTGTACGGCGCCATTCACGCCGGGAGTCACTGTCATCGTCGAGGTTGTGCCTTCGTGCTGCGCCACGATCGCGCCGGCGTGTTCGAAGCGCAGCACGTTGTTGGTGTCGGTGCCCTGCTGGATGCCGCTATGGGTCCAGATGTTCTCGGTCACGGCAAGCCAATCGTTTTCGAACAGGGTGAACGCGCCCTGGTCCTGGTGCGCGTGGCTTTGTACATAGGGACCAGCGGAGAAATTCAGCCACATCGCGTGCGTGTCCCAACCGGTGCGCGAAAAAAGTTGGCCAGTCCCCGTGGCGTAATAAGTCAATGCAGTCGGGGGTGTTCCGGCGGCGCCGGCAGCCAGCAGGTTGTGTCGGTAGTTGAAGCTGCTTTGCATGTCCTGATCGGAAATCGAATGCAGCCACCACGAGGCGTTCGCGCGTGCGGTGGCGTCGTTGGTGAGGTTGCGCGCCTCGAGCATCAGGTGCCGGTGATAGTCGTAGATCACGGGCTCCGACACGCGCGCCTGATCGCCGATCGCGGCCACGCGATCGAGCGTCGGCACGGTGGCATGGATCCACCACTGGATGCTGTCGGTCAGGTGCGCGTTGGCGTTCGCGATGTCGATGCCGTTGGCATCGTGCCAGACGCGATACAGCGTGAACAATTCGCGGTGCGAAAGGCCATATGCCGTGCCTTCCTGGCTACCGCCGCCGGGAATGCTTGCCGTGTACGCTTCCTGCTCGGGCCATTTCGCGTTCGTCAGCAGGTTCAGCCAGGTCGAGTTGTTGGAAGCCAGACCCCAATACAGCGTGGCGCGCAGGAAACTGTAGTGGTAATTGTTGGCCGGATCGTCCACGCCCCAGCCGCTCCACGGAAATGGATGTCCGCCCCATTGCGCGGTGTCGGCATGCCAAACATTCCACACCGACTGTTCGGCGTAGGCTGACCAGCGCGTGCGCTGGGCAGGGGAAACGTGATCCGCGCACCAGTCGTAGGTGAGCGCGAGATCCTCGAGCATCGGCCCGACATCAAGGTACGAGTCGCCGGAAATATCCGGGCGCCCGCCGCCGGCAATGACCGCTTCGGCTGTCGCGACTTGCGCTTCGACGGTGGCGACAGCCAGTGTCGCGTATTGTCCTTGTCCGGTGAGCTTGTACAGGTAGGCCGCGTCGGCGGCGGAGAAGCCGTAGTCCGGATTGCCGGCGACGGCGCGATCGACATAGGCCTTGAAGCGTGCGAACTCGGGCGAACCCTGATCGACATACGACAAGTTGATGTTGATCGCGGCTTGCACGGGCAGCGTCGTCAACAGTCCGATCAGCAGACAGAGTTTTCGCGTCACGGTCATCTCGAATCCCTGGGGATTTTCGCAGCCTAGACGAATGAACGCCGGCCGGCCGTGAATTGCGACACGCTTGGCGCTACAGGGCGTCGATATCGCCGAGTGCCTGGATCAGCCGGCGCGCGCGCTTGTCGGGCTTGGTTGGCGGGCGTGTGTATCCGGCGCCCGTGAACCGCCGCTGTTCGGCCGCCTGCACCCGCGCGGTGCGGCTGGCTTCGGTTTCGCAATAGCACGCCTGCGCCACGTCGGTCGAACCGCGCTGCGCGATCGGCACGAGCACGTCGACTTCGAATTGCTCGTCGCCGCGTGCGATGCGCAGACGATCGCCGGCATGCAGCAGTTTGGACGGCTTGCCGTTGCCTTCGTGGATGCGGATCTTGCCGCCTTCGATCGCCTGCTTGGCCAGCGCGCGCGTCTTGAAAAAACGCGCGGCCCACAGCCACACGTCGAGGCGGACGCCGGTTGCCTGCACTGCAGCTGTGTTGTTCAGGGGTTTCTCACCCGCACTTGCTGTAACCGCAGTTCAGGCAGGTCGCACAGCCGTCCATGATGATGACGGCGCTGGTATTGCACTTGTTGCACTGGGTGGCACCCGGTGGAAATGTGCCGGCGGATTCAGTCACCGTCCCCGCATCCGTGGCCTCGCCGATGGCGCGCGCGGGTTCGACCATCGCCCCGCCCATTTCCCCGGCCGTGCTTATTTCAGGCTTTTTTTTTGCGTCCCGTGTGCGCGACTCGTAGGCCGCACGCTTGTCCGCGATCAGCTTGCGCTGTTCGGGCGACAGTTCCGGATCGTGCAGCAGGCCGATCATCTTCAGGTGCTGTTCGACGATCGCGCCGAGCTCGGCCACGATCGACGGCATGTAAACGCCGCCGGCCTTGAAGTAGCCGCCGCGCGGATCGAACACGGCTTTCAGTTCTTCGACGATGAAGGTGACGTCGCCGCCCTTGCGGAACACGGCGGACATGATGCGCGTCAGCGCCACGATCCACTGGAAATGATCCATGTTCTTCGAGTTGATGAAGATCTCGAACGGCCTGCGCAACTCGTATTCCGTGCCCTGGTTGAGCACGATGTCGTTGATCGTCACGTACATGGCGTGTTCGACCAGCGGCGAACGGATCTTGTAGGTGGCGCCGATCAGCACTTCCGGACGCTCGACCTTCTCGTGCATCTGGATGACTTCGGCCTTCGGCACCTTGATCGCGTCGCGCGGATTGGACCCGACGGTCGGCGCGTTCGCGTCGTCGCCGGGCTTGGCAACGCTGTAATTCTTGATCTTGTGGGAAATCTTGATGGTCATGGCGGATCGTTCGGATTGACGTAAATCGTGCGGAACCGCGTCTGCGGTTCTGCGACGACCGGTTATTTTTTCTTTGCTTTTTTCTTCGCTTTGGCGGCTTTTTCCGCCTTGGACTTGCGCTTCATGTCCATGCTGTGCGCGCGCTTGTAGGTCTGGATGTCCTTGAAGTGGCCCTTGGCGTCGCGCACGGCGTACAGCTTCTTGCCTTTGCTGCTGTACATCGTGGTGCGATGGCCTTTTTTCTTGGCCGCCTTCTTCGCCGCCATCTTCTTCAGCGGTTTTTTCGCGGCTTTTTTGCCGACTTTCTTGGCGGCTTTCTTCGGCGCGGCCTTCTTCACCGCCTTCTTTGCCGCTTTGCGGGCGCCCGCCACGGCCTTCTTCACCGCCTTCTTCGCGGCGCTGACGCGCTTGGCGACGGCTTTCTGCACGTCCGCCGCCTTTTCGGCCACCGCCGTCCTGACCTCGGCGACCTTCTGCGCGGCTGCCTGGCCGATCTGCTGCGCCGTGTCGGCCACGGACTGACCGATCTCCTGCGCCTTTTCGACGACTGCGTCCATCGGACCGGATGGGTTGTCGCCCCAGCTGTGTTCGCTTTGCATAATGACTCCGCTTCGTTCGTTGTGCCCCAATGCCGGTTCCGTGCGCCGAAAGCTTGCTTTGCGTCGCGTTCAGAACTTCCCGTGAGCCTGCCGCGATGATCAGCGCGGCGTCTAGAACTTCCCGTGAGCCTTCGACAAGTTCAATGGAACATCCTAGAACTTGCCGTAGTAGCCTTCCTTCAAGGCATCGAACAAGTTCGCGGCGGTATGCGTTTCGCCGTCGTATTCGATCTCGTCGTTGCCCTTGGCCTCCACTACGGTACCGTCATCCAGCTCGAAACGGTAGAGGGTACTCTCCAGATCCGCCTCCTTGACCAGCACGCCCTGGAAGGCGGCGGGGTTGAAGCGGAACGTGGTGCAGCCTTTCAGACCCTTGCTGTGGGCGTAGCGGTAGATGTCCTTGAAGTCCTCGTACGGGTAATCGGTGGGCACGTTCGCGGTCTTGGAAATCGACGAATCCACCCATTTTTGCGCCGCGGCCTGGATGTCGACGTGCTCGGTCGGCGTGATGTCGTCCGCGGCGACGAAGTACTCCGGCAATTTCTGCTCGGGCTTGTCGGACAAGGGCATCGCCTCGGCGTTGATCAGCTCGCGGTAAGCGAGCAGTTCGTAGCTGTAGACCTCGACCTTTTCCTTGGACTTCTTGCCTTCGCGGATCACGTTGCGGCTGTAGTGATGGGCAAAGGAAGGCTCGATGCCGTTGCTCGCGTTGTTCGCCAGCGACAGTGAAATCGTGCCGGTCGGTGCGATCGACGAATGATGGGTGAAGCGCGCGCCGGTCTGCGCCAGTTGTTCGACGAGTTCCGGATCGACTTCCGCCACGCGCTGCATGTAGCGCGAATACTTGGCGTGCAGCAGGCGGCCGGGAATCTTGTCGCCGGGCTTGAAGCCGTCGGCGGCCATTTCCGGGCGCTGGCGCAGCATCTGCGCGGTGACCGTGAATTCTTCGGTCATGATCGGCGCGGGGCCCTTTTCCCGGGCCAGCGAAAGCGCCACTTCCCAGCCGGCCAGGGCCATGTCGCGCGCAACCTGTTCGGTGAATTCGCAGGATTCGGCGCTGCCGTACTTCATCTTCAGCATGGCGAGCGTGGAGCCCAGGCCGAGGAAGCCCATGCCGTGGCGGCGCTTGCGCGTGATCTCGTCGCGCTGCTGTGCGAGTGGCAGGCCGTTGATCTCGACCACGTTGTCGAGCATGCGCGTGAACACGCGCACGACTTCCTTGTACTCGTCCCAGTCGAAACGTGCCTTGGGTCCGAACGGATCGCGCACGAACGTGGTCAGGTTCACCGAGCCAAGCAGGCACGAACCGTAGGGGGGCAGCGGCTGCTCGCCGCAGGGATTGGTCGCGCGGATGTTCTCGCACCACCAGTTGTTGTTCAACTCGTTGACGCGGTCGATGAGGATGAAACCGGGCTCGGCGTAGTCGTACGTCGAGCTCATGATCATGTCCCACAGGTGCTTGGCGCGGATGTGGCCGTACACCTTGCAGGCGACCAGTCCGTCGTCGCGGGTGACGTAGTTCTTGTGCGTGGGCCATTCGCGCCAGACCACTTTTTCGGCGTCGGCCAGGTCGATTTCGTCCTTTTCCTTGACGTTGATCGGGAACACCAGCGGCCAGTCGGCATCGCTTTCCACCGCTTCCATGAAACCGTCGGTGATGAGCAGGGACAAGTTGAACTGGCGCAGGCGACCGTTCTCGCGCTTGGCGCGGATGAAATCGCGCACATCCGGATGCGCAACGTCGAACGTGCCCATCTGCGCGCCACGCCGGCCGCCGGCCGAGGACACGGTGAAGCACATCTTGTCGTAGATATCCATGAACGACATTGGCCCGGACGTGTAGGCGCCAGCGCCGGCGACAAAGGCGCCGCGCGGGCGCAGGGTCGAGAATTCATAGCCGATGCCGCAGCCCGCCTTGAGTGTCAGGCCTGCCTCGTGGACCTTTTCCAGGATTCCATCCATCGAATCCTCGATTGTGCCCGACACCGTGCAGTTGATCGTGGACGTGGCCGGCTTGTGTTCGAGCGCGCCGGCATTGGAGGTGATGCGGCCGGCCGGGATCGCGCCGCGGCGCAGCGCCCACAGGAAGCGCTCGTACCAGTATTTCTGCTTTTCCGACGTGTCTTCGGCCTCGGCCAGCGCACGGGCGACGCGCTGGTAGGTGTGATCGATGTCTGCATCGACCGGGGTTCCCTGCTTGGTCTTGAGCCGGTACTTCTTGTCCCAGATGTCCTGGGAAGCCGGTTGCATGGGGATCGGCGCGGCCGCGTCGCGATTCAGGGCCTCGATACGCACGGTGCTCATTTTGTCGCTCTCCCTAAATGTTGCAGTTTGCCGCTGCTTTTTCATTTCTTGTGACCGCTGCGCGTCCGTTGCGTTACGGCGAAAAACGTCCCGTCAGCGCTCGGACCGGGTGGAAGCCCGGGGTCAGGCGCTATGCGTTGATTTCTCGTCGTTATTCGTCTCTCCGTCCCGCTGCGAGCGGGCCCCCTGCTGATTGCCAAACCCCACGATTTGGGCCTTTCCGCCGAGTGCGAACACAAGATGTTGTGTTCGGTTCGGGCAAGTTACGCCATACCATTGGCCTTGTCAAAAGTTTTTTTTTCGTTCGTTTTTTCAATGAATTGCAGGGGAATTTTCGTGCCGCTTGCGAAGATTGGCGCACGATGGGGTACTAACCACCAGCGTCGCACTTGGCGGATGAAACGATAGCGAAACCGTTTTGCACAAAAATTGTCTGTTTCGGCGCCAATTCATTTGTTTCAGAGGATTTCACCATGTCGATTCGCCTGCGGATTCCCATGCTTGGAGCTGTTTTCGTCGTCTTGGCCGCCTTCGCGCTTTGGATGAGCTTACGCGCGGAAACCGGCACGGCCGGAACCTTGCCGGTCGCAGTCGGCGGCCAGCCGCTGCCGTCACTGGCCCCGATGCTGGCCAAGGTCATGCCGGCCGTGGTCAACATCAATTCCAGGACCCGCGTGCGCGTGCGCAATCCGCTGATGGAGGATCCGTTCTTCCGCCAGTTTTTCGGCATGCCGGACATGCCGCGCGAGCGCATCGAGCAGTCGCTGGGCTCGGGCGTCATCATCGATGCCGCAAAAGGGTACGTGCTGACCAACAACCACGTCATTGCCGGCGCGGACGACATTGCGGTGACGCTGCACGACGGGCGCACGCTCAAGGCGCAGGTCGTCGGCACCGATCCGGATACCGACATCGCCGTGATCCGCATCCCGGCGGAAAACCTCTATGCGCTGGCGCTGGCCGATTCCAGTCAATTGCGTGTGGGCGATTTCGTCGTCGCGCTGGGCGATCCGTTCGGCCTCGGCCAGACGGTCACATCCGGCATCGTCTCGGCGCTCAACCGCAGCGGCCTGCGCGGCCTGGGCTACCAGAACTTCATCCAGACCGACGCCTCGATCAATCCCGGAAACTCCGGTGGAGCGCTGGTCAACCTGCGTGGTGAGCTGGTCGGGATCAATTCGGCGATCTACTCGCCTTCCGGCGGCAATGTCGGCATCGGTTTTGCGATCCCGTCGAACCTGGCGAGCCAGGTCATGCGCCAGTTGATCGCCACCGGCACGGTCGCGCACGGTTCGCTCGGCCTCGCAGCGCAGGACATCACACCCGACATCGCCGCCGCCATGGGGGTGAATCCCGGTGCTGGCGCACTGGTCACGCGCGTGCGCGGCGGCTCGCCGGCCGCGGCGGCCGGCGTCGCGCCCGGCGACGTGGTGACCGCGGTCGATGGCAAGCCGGTGCGCAGCGCGGCGGACCTCGCCAATGCGCAGGGCATACTGCCGGTGGGTTCGAACGTGAGCGTCGATCTTTTGCGCGACGGCAAGACTTTGCAGGTGAAAACCCGGCTGGATGCGGACAAGCTCGCGAATGCCGATGGCGCCAGCCTCGACGCACGCCTGCGCGGTGCGCAGTTGTCCGAAGCCGATCCGAACGCGCGTCGCGACGGTCTTGCCGGCGTGCGCGTGGACCGCATCGTTGGCGGCAGCCGCGCACAGGACAGCGGCCTCAAGCCCGGCGACCTGATCGTCGGCGTCAACCAGGTCGACGTTTCAAACCTGAACGATTTGCGCGGATTGCTTGCGCGTTCTCCGCGTCAGGTGCTGCTGTCGGTGGTGCGGGGGCGGACTGCTTTGTTCGTCCCGCTTCGCTGAGAGTTCCAGCACTATAATCCGGATGAGCGCCATGCCGTCGACTCGCGGCGTGGCGCGCATCTGCCGAGGAAACCGAAAGTGACCATTTGCACTCTTGCCCGCCATGCCATGTTCTTGCTGGCCGTGTCCGCCTCGGGCATGGCATTCGCCGCTGCGCCGGCCAAGGACGGGGGAATTGTCCTGCGCGGCGATCATTCCACCACCCGTGTCTACGAAGCCTTGGTCAAGGCGTTCGAGAAAGCCGGCGATGGCCGTGTGACCCTGCAGCCGTTCAGCACGATTTCCGGACTGGACGCCGTCTACGCCGGCACGGCCGATATCGCCGCCAGCGCGCGCGCGGCCATGCCGGATCGCGTCGAGGAGCAGGGCACGAATTTCTATCCGGTGGCGTGGGATGCGCTGGTGCCGATCGTTGCGCCGACCAATCCGGTGAGCAGCATCACGCTCAAGCAATTGCACGATGTCTACCTCGGCCGGATCACGAACTGGAAGGACCTCGGCGGCAATGACGCGCCGATCAACCTCGATGGCGTCGCCGCGCCGCTGGACGGCGTCGAGTATTCCACGCGCCTGCTCCTGTTCCATTACGGCGACCAGAATGTTTCCGTGTCGCGCATGTACGTGAACACGGAAAAGCTCGAAGAGGACATTGCCCTCAACGCGAATGGCCTGGGCATGAGCACGCTTTCCGGCGTCATGCACAATCCCAAGGTGAAGATGCTCGGCGTCGAAGGCGTGCGTGCATCCACGGCCACGATTGCCGACGGCAGCTACCCGCTGTATTCGGCGATCTACCTCGCCACGCGCAATGGCGGCCCGCGCAGCGCCGAAGCGGAAAAGTTCGTGGCCTTCGCGGACAGCGACGCCGGCAAGGCGATCCTGCGCCAGCAGGGCCTGGTGCCGAATGCGGACGCACCCGACCTGACCACGACCAAGCAGGAGGCGCGCATCGCCTTCGTCGATGCGCACCTGAAACCGCCCATGCTGACGATGGACGGCCGCCCGGTATCGGCGCCGAATGCGACCCTGGACATGTTGACCCGCGAGGCGCCGAAATCGCCGGAGACGCAAAAAGTCAGGGTCGAAGCCGCGCGCCTGAAGGCGGAGAAGCAACAGCAGGCCGATGCGTCCAAGGATGGCGGCGGCTGACGTGGACATTGCCGCGATCACGCTGGATCTCGACGACACGCTGTGGCCGATCGAACCGGTCATCGCGCGTGCCGAGCAACGCCTGGATGCGTGGCTGAAGATCCATTGCCCGCGCGCAGCGGCGGCCTATCCCGTTGCGGCGATGCGCACTCTGCGCGAGCGTGTGGCCGCCGAGAATCCCCATCTGTCCCACGATTTCACCGCGCAGCGCTGCCTGTCGCTGCGCCACGCGTTGATCCCGCACGGCTATGGCGAGGCGCATGTGGACGCGGCCTTTGCCGAGTACTACGCCGCGCGCAATGAAGTGGATTGCTACGCCGACGTGTTGCCGGCGCTCGAGCGCCTGGCGGCACGTTACCCGCTGGTGTCGCTGAGCAATGGCAACGCGGACCTGCGTCGCATCGGACTCGACCGCTTCTTCCGCTTTAGCGTGAGCGCGCGCGAATGCGGCGTGGGCAAGCCGGCGCCGGCGATCTTCCTCGCTGCCTGCGCGGGCCTGAGTCTGCCGGTGCACGCCGTGCTGCATGTGGGCGACGACGCGGAACTCGATGTCGCCGGCGCTCACGCGGCCGGACTGCGCAGTGCCTGGGTCAACCGCGTTGGTGCGCCGTGGTCCGGCGCCACGCCGCCGCATATCAGCGTGCGCAGCCTGCACGAGCTTGCCGATTGCCTGCTGCAAGCAGCCGTTTCGCCAGCCTCGATTCCGGCGTTGGCATAGTCCCTGCTTTATCGGATGTAACGCCGCAACTTGTCAATCCAACATGTTGAGCCGGCGACATTTCCGAGGACGAACAATGCACGGACTGATTTCCCCCGGCGGCCGCCAAGCCATCGATTTGATTGCCGTTGATGCGGCCAAGCTGGAAAAGACTGCGCACCGCCTCGGCGGCAACGCGCGCGATTGGATCGACGCCAACGGATTCCGTGCCGATCCCGGCACGTTTTGCGCGTTGCCTGACGCAAAAGGGCAACGACGGGCCGTGCTGGTTGGCGTGGCAAGTCACGACGACGTCTACGCCTTGTCCGGCTTGCCGTACGCCTTGCCGCCGGGAAATTACCGGTTGGCTTCGGGTCAGGGCATTGCGCTCGACCCCGTGCGTGCCGCGCTTGGCTGGGGATTGGGGGCCTACCGCTTTGCACGCTACCGTAAATCCACGCGTAATGCGGCTAGTTTGTCAGTAGATAAAAGCACGTTGCAAGCTGTTGGGTGCATTCTCGACGGAATTGCACGCGTACGCGATCTCGTCAATACGCCGACCCAGGATATGGGGCCAGCGCAGCTGACGCAGGACGTTGCGGCGCTTGCGCGTCGACATCGCGCGAAATTCCGCGAATGGGCAGGCTCTGCACTGTTGAAGGCGAACTTTCCAACCATCCACGCCGTCGGCCGCGGCAGTCATCGGCCGCCGCGGCTGGCCGAGCTGACCTGGGGCCGGGCGAACGATCCGCACCTGGTGCTGGTCGGCAAGGGCGTTTGTTTCGATACCGGCGGCCTGGACCTGAAAACCGCCGACGGCATGCGCTGGATGAAAAAGGACATGGGCGGCGCGGCGCATGCGATCGCGCTCGCCGGCCTCGTCATGCAGGCGAAATTGCCGGTGCGCCTGACCGTGCTGATCCCGGCAGTGGAGAATGCGGTATCCGCGGACGCCTATCGACCCGGCGAGGTCATCTGCACGCGCGCCGGCGTCACCGTGGAAGTGGACAATACCGATGCCGAAGGCCGCCTCGTCCTGTGCGACGCGCTCGCCTATGCGGTCGAGAAGAAGCCCGACCTGATCGTGGATTTCGCCACCCTGACCGGCGCCGCGCGCGTGGCGCTGGGCCCGGACTTGCCGGTGCTGTTCGCCAATCGCGACGATCTCGCCGCGGCGGTACTTGCGACTGGCGTGCGCGAGTCCGATCCGCTATGGCGCATGCCGCTGTGGCAGCCGTACGCGCGCATGCTCGATTCGTCCATCGCCGACATCGCCAATGCCGGGCCTTCGCGCCACGCCGGTGCGATCACCGCGGCGCTGTACCTGCAGCGGTTCGTTCCGGACACGCAAGCCTGGATGCACGTCGATGTCTACGCCTGGAACGATTCGGATCGGCCCGGACGGCCGAAAGGCGGCGAGGCGCAGGGCTTGCGTGCA
>DATIOA010000183.1:0-2261 GCA_035473575.1 Rudaea sp.
CGACGTCGCGGCGATTGCCGCGCGCGGGCGCGCCCCGTAAGCTGCGAAGCGCTGCCACATCGAGGAATCCGCATGGCCCGCCATATCGCCATCGTCGAGGACGAACCCGCCATCCGCGCCAATTACGTCGAGGCGCTCACACGCATCGGCTATCAGGTGCAAGGTTACGGCTCGCGTCCGGACGCCAGCCGCGCGTTCGCGCTGCGCCTGCCCGAGCTCGTCATCATCGACGTGGGCCTCGGCGACGAACCCGAAGGCGGCTTCGATCTGTGCCGCGAACTGCGCGGCAAATCCGCCGCGCTGCCGATCATTTTTCTCACCGCGCGCGATTCGGATTTCGACATCATCTCCGGCCTGCGCCTGGGCGCGGACGATTACCTGACCAAGGACGTGAGCCTGCACCACCTCGCCGCGCGGATCAGCGCATTGTTCCGGCGCATGGACGCGCTGGCCAAGCCGATGTCGAAGGAAACCGTGGTCGAACACGGGCCGCTCAAGCTCGAAGCCGAGCGCATGCGCATCACCTGGAACGGCGCCGAGGTGCCGTTGACCGTGACCGAGTTCTGGATGGTGCATACGATGGTGCGCTTTCCGGGCCACGTGAAGAACCGCGACCAGCTCATGCGCGAGGCC
Source organism: Rudaea sp. (assembly GCA_035473575.1). Taxonomy (GTDB): domain Bacteria; phylum Pseudomonadota; class Gammaproteobacteria; order Xanthomonadales; family Rhodanobacteraceae; genus Rudaea. Next base: position 634 of record DATIOA010000183.1, read on the forward strand.
CAGGTCGTCGTCGACGATGCTACCATCACCTCGCACATCAAGCGCATCCGCAAGAAATTCATCGCCATCGATCCGGCGTTTGATGCCATCGAAACAGTCCACGGGGCTGGTTACAGATGGAAGCCGTAAAACTCCCGTTCGTCATTCCCGCGAAAGCGGGAATCCAGCGACTTTGTCTTTTTCTTTCAACGAAGATCAAAAGCAAGCCACTGGATTCCCGCTTTCGCGGGAATGACGAGAATCGGTGATGTCACTTCGATTCAAACTCCTGCTGATCGCACTCTCGACGCTGGTCTTGCCGTTGGCGGGCTGGCTGTTCGTGCGCCAGATGGAGCAGTTGCTGCGCCAGGGTCAGGAACAAACCCTGATCGCCACGGCGAATGCGCTCGCACAGGGGCTGGATGCGCTGGGCGTGCCCTTGCCGCCCACGGGTTCCGCGCTGTACGTGCAGCGCGCGCCGGGGCGCATCGTGGTGGACGGTTACGGCGACGACTGGAAGCTGCTCGCGCCGTTCGCGCAGAAGCTCGGTCCCGCAAGCGATCCAGGCAAGTTGATCCTGCAACTGTGCGACGACGATGCCTGGATGTATCTGTATGCCAGCGTGCGCGACGCCACCCGCGACCGCGTCGACGCGAACGATCCGCGCGCGTCGAATGCCGATCACCTCACCTTGACCCTGCAGCGCGGCGATCTGATCCGGCGCTATCTCATCGCCAGTGCCGCGCCGGGCCATTTCGATGCGCTCACGCTCGGCGACGCCAGCGACAACGCGCTGCCAACCATCGTCGAAGGCGTGTGGCAGGAAGACGGATCCGGCTATCGCGTGGAACTGCAATTGCCGCGCGCACAAATGCCCGATCGCCTGGGTTTGAGTGTGTTCGACTCTGCTCAGCCATCGCCCGGGTCGACCGATACGCTGCCGTTGCTGCGGCTGTCCCGGACTCTGTCCGCTCAACTCGCGCGCATCGTGCCGGACGGCATGCGCGTGCGCCTGGTCAGTAACGAAGGCTGGGTACTCGCCAATGCCGGCACGCTCGCCGATGCGAGTCCCGCGACCGCCGCGAAACGTCGCTGGATCGAGGGCTTTGTCTATCGCAGCCTGATCGCAACGCAGGTCAGCCGCGCGAATTTCGCGCCGTCGCTGCCCAAACTCGATGCGACCGAGGTGTGGCAGGCGCTGTCCGGCATTAGCGCCACGGCCTGGCATCGCGGCAACGGCGAGGGCGATGTCGTGCTCGCAGCAGCCGTGCCGTTGAAGGCCAACGCAGAAGTCCACGGTGCGCTGCTGCTCGAACGCGCCAGCGCAACCCTGCCCCTGCTCACCAATCGCGCCCTGCTCAGTCTCGGCGGCGCCAGCCTGCTCGCGCTGGTCATCGCGGGCGGCATCCTGTTCGCGTTCGCCAGCGTGCTTTCACTGCGCATCCGGCGGCTGCGCAACGCTGCCGAACGCGCGGTACGCGCCGGCGGACGTGCCGACGTGCCGCTGCCATTGACGAACGCACGCGACGAACTCGGCGACCTCGCACGCAGCTTCTCGCGCCTGCTCGAGGAATCGGCCGCGTACACCGATTACCTGCGCACGCTGGCGAGCAAGCTCTCGCACGAATTGCACACGCCGCTCGCCATCG
>DATIOA010000184.1:0-8884 GCA_035473575.1 Rudaea sp.
CAGGCTCATGCCGGCGCGCTCGGCGTAATCGCGGCCGAGCAGGAAATCGCGGTTGCCGTGCATGAAATACACCGCCACGCCCGCGTCGCGAACCTTGCGCGTGGCGCGCGCCACGCGCGCGTTCAGCGGCGCGTCGTCGTCGTCGCCAATGTAGCTTTCGAACAGGTCGCCGAGAATGTACAGCGCTTGTACTTCGGTGGTTTGCGTCGCGAGCAGGTTCTCGAATACCTCGACGATGCGCGGGCGCGCGTCGTCGAGGTGCAGGTCGGAGATGAACAGCGTCGCCATGCGTGGCGGAATCGGCGCGCGATTACTGCACCAGGCTGGCCTTCTCGATCACGATCGGTGTTTTCGGCACATCGCTGACGAACGGGCCCTGCGGACCGGTTTCCACGGCCTTGATCTTGTCGACCACGTCCATGCCGGATATGACTTTGCCGAACACGGCGTAGCCCCACGACACCGGACCGTTCGCGTCGGCGACGTAATCCAGGCGCTTGTTGTCGACGACGTTGATGAAGAACTCCGCCGCCGCCGAGTTCGGATCGCCGGTACGCGCCATGGCCACCGTGCCGCGCAGGTTGGACATGCCGTTGATGGCCTCGTTGCGGATCGCTGCATGCGTGCGCTTGCGCTGCAAATCCTTCGTCCAGCCGCCGCCCTGAATCATGAAATTGGCGATGACGCGGTGGAAGACGGTGCCGTCGTAGAAACCTTCCTTGACGTATTGCAGGAAGTTTTCAACGGTGATGGGCGCTTTGTCCGGATAAAGCTCGAGGGTGATGTCGCCCATGCTGGTGTGCAGCAGCACCTTGGGGTTGGCCGCCGGTGCCGGCGCGGAGGCCTCGGCTTTGGCGGGTTCGGCAGACTTCGCCGCCGGTTTCGCGGCGGGCGCAGCCGCGAACGCGGCAACGGGAACGAGCAGGGCAAGCGCGCAAATCAGGCGTTTGAACATGGGAGCTCCATGGACGAAAAAACGGGAAACGCATGATACGCAGATTGACGGCGAAGTGCGCAAAATTCGCGTTAGGCGGAAACGACCTGCAGCCTGATATCCAGCGATTTCAGATAGCCGCGTTCCTGCTCCAGGTCCGCGCCGGTCAGCGGATGGGCGCTCAGCCAGGTGCGGGGCAGGGTCAGTTGCAAGGCTGTGCCGTCGGCACGCAGCACGGCCGGCGGCGGAGCGCTCGGCTCGCGCGATCGCTGCAACAGCACGGCAAGGCGCAGCAGGGCGATGGCGCGCGATGCCGGCAGGCGCAGTCGTTCGGGCAGCGCGCGCAGCGCTGCCACGTCGGGCTTGCGCCGCTGGCAGCGCAGCAGCACGGCGAGCACCTGCTGCTCGTGGCGTGCGAATCCGGCCAGGTCCGAATGGCCGACGATATAGGCGCCGTGCTTGTGATACTGGCTGTGCGCGATGGCCAGGCCGATCTCGTGGACGCGCGCGGCCCAACCCAGCCAATCGCGCTCGGTCTGCCCGAGTTGCCAGGCCGCGGCGACTTGCTCGAACAATGCCAGTGCGCAGGCTTCAACGCGCGCGGCATGCGTGCGGTCGACGGCGTAGCGTTGCGCCAGCGCGGCGATGCTCGCGCTGCGCGGATCGCGGTGCTCGGCGCGTCCGATCATGTCGTAGAGCAGGCCTTCGCGCATCGAGGTTTCGGCCACGCGCATGCGCTCGATGCCGAGCGCGGCGAAAGCGGCTTCCAGAATCGCCACGCCGCCGGCAAAAATTCCGGTGCGATCCTCGCTCAGTCCGGGCAAGGCGATGTTGTCCACATTGCCACATGCGATCACCGCGTCGCGCAGGCGTTCGATGCCCGCGTGCGTGATGCCGGCGTCGCTCCAGCCGTTTTCGCGCAGTACGGCATCGATCGCGCGCAGCGTGCCAGACGAGCCGATCGCCTCGTCCCAGCCGAAGGCGCGGTAGTCGGCGGCGAACTGCTGCAATTCCACCGCGATATCGGTTTGCGCCTGCTGCCAGCGCTTGGGCGTGATCCTGCCGTCGCCGAAGAAACGCAGCGTGCTCGCGACGCAGCCGACTTGCAGGCTTTCCTTCTTCAGCGGTTCCAGGCGCTCGCCGATGATGAATTCGGTGCTGCCGCCGCCGATGTCGACGACGAGGCGCCGCCCCGGCGTATCGGCAATGCCGTGGGCGACGCCGAGATAAATCAGGCGCGCTTCCTCGCGCCCGGAAACCACTTCGATGGGATGGCCGAGCGCGAGTTCCGCCGGCGCCAGGAACAGTTCCGGTACGCGCAGCCGGCGCACCGCGTTGGTGGCCACGGCGCGAATGTGCGTGGCCGGCATGCCGCGCAGGCGCTGGCCGAAGCGGGCGAGACAGGCCAGTGCCTTGTCGCGATGGGCATCGTCGAGGCTGCCGTCGGATTTGAGTCCGGCGGCGAGGCGGATGTTTTCGCGCAGGCGATCGATCACGCGCGGCTCGCCAAGCTCGTAACGTGCGACGATGAGATGGAAGCTGTTCGAGCCGATGTCCGCGGCGGCGAGCAGTTCGCCTTCGCCGATGCGCGGCGCGGCGCCAGCGTCGCTGCTTTGCAGGCGTGCATTCATGGGCACAACTTCGCCAGCAGCGCGGTCTGTGCCGCATGCGGCATGTCGTCGCCCGGCGTGGCGCGCACGTAGCGACCGTCGGCTTGCAGCAGCCATGCCTGAGTGTTGTCGGCGAGATAGGTTTCCAGGGTTTCGTCGTACACGCGCCGCGCGAGCTCGATGTCGAGGATGGGAAAGCATACCTCGATCCGGCGCAGCAGGTTGCGCTCCATCCAGTCCGCGCTGGCGCACCAGGTTTCGGCGTTGCCGCCGTTCGCGAACCAATACACGCGGCTGTGTTCGAGAAAGCGTCCGACGACAGAGCGCACGCGGATGTTTTCCGAAAGACCCTTCACGCCGGGCCGCAGCGTACAGGCACCGCGCACGATCAGGTCGATGCGCACGCCGGCCTGCGAAGCCTTGTACAGCAACTCGACCACGCCGGCTTCGTTGAGCGCATTCATCTTGGCCGCGATGCGCGCGGGTCTGCCGGCGCACGCGTGCGCGATTTCGCGCTCGATCATTTCCAGCACGCGCTTGTGCAGGGAAAAAGGCGATTGCAGCAGGCGCTTGAGACGCAGCGCGGGCCCGAGCCCGGAAATCTGCTGGAACAGGTCGTGCACGTCGCTGCCAACCTCCGCGTTCGCCGTCATCAGGCCGAGGTCGGTGTACAGGCGCGAGGTCAGGTGATGGTAGTTGCCGGTGGACAGGTGCGTGTAACGGCGCAGCGTGCCGTGTTCGCGGCGCACGATGAGCAACATCTTGGCGTGGGTCTTGTAGCCGACCACGCCGTAGACCACCTGCACGCCGGCTTCCTGCAGGCGGTTGGCGAAGGCGATGTTCTGTTCCTCGTCGAAGCGCGCGCGCAGTTCGACGACAACGGTGACGTCCTTGCCCGCGCGCGCCGCATCGATGAGCAGACCGATCATCGGCGAATCCGCGCCGGTGCGGTACAGAGTCTGCTTGATCGCAAGCACATTCGGATCGACGCTGGCCTGGCGCACCAGTTCGAGCACTGCGGCGAATGATTCGAATGGGTGGTGCAACAGGATGTCGCGTTCAGCGATCGCCTCGAACGGGTTGCGATCGGCGGCGAGCGCTTCCGCCTGGCGTGGCGTGAAGCGCGGGAATTTCAGGTCCGGGCGCTCGATCTGGTCGTAGACCGCGACGACGCGGTGGATGTTGACCGGCCCGTTGCAGCGGTAGATCTGGGTCTCGTCCAGCTCGAAGTTGCGCATCAGGAAATCGGCGACGCTCTTCGGACAGGTTTCGGAAATCTCCAGGCGCACCGCGCGCGCGAAGCCGCGCCCGCGCAGCTCGTCGCGCAGCGCGTGGGCGAGGTCCTCGATCTCTTCCTCGTCGACGAACAGCTCGCTGTTGCGGGTGACGCGAAACGGATACGCGCCCTTGACGCGCATGCCGGGGAACAATTCGTCGACGAATTGCAGCAGGATGCTGGACAGGAACACGAATTCGTAGGGTTGGGTGCAAACTTCCGCCGGCAGGCGCACGAGGCGCGGCAGCGAACGCGGCGCGCGCACCAGGGCGACGTGGCCTTCGCGGCCGAACGCGTCGGTGCCGCGCAAGGCGACGGCGATATTCAGGCTCTTGTTGAGGATGCGCGGGAAGGGGTGCGCGGGATCGAGCCCGAGCGGCGACAACACCGGCAACACTTCGCTGCGGAAATAATTCTGCAACCAGTGGCGCTGCCTGGCGGTCCAGCGCGCGCGCTCGGGAAAGCGGATGCCTTCGCGATCAAGTTCCGGCAGCAGCGCGTCGTTCCACAGGGCGTACTGGTCGCGCACCAGTTCCAGCGCGCGCGTGCGGATGCGGCCCAGTACCTGCGTGGGCGGCAATCCATCGGGACCGGGAACCGCGTCGCCGAACGCGACATGGTGGCGCAGGATCGCGACCTGCACCTCGAAGAATTCGTCGAGGTTGGAGTTGGCGATGCACAAATAGCGCAGGCGTTCGAGCAGCGGTACCTGCGTGTCCTGGGCCTGCGCCAACACGCGCACGTTGAATTCAAGTTGGGCCAGCTCGCGGTTGAGGTGCAGCTCCGGAGCCTGGGGTTTGCGTCGGGCGGTCATCTGCCCGGCATGATACCGAAACCGCGCCATTGCAGGTTTCAGTTTCGTTGCAGCGGAGTCTCCGAATAACCTGCTGCGCTCAACATCTCGCGCGCCGGCAGTGCTCGGAATCCTCATGTACGACAATGTACACTCCGGTTCCTGCGCGCTACGGCACGCGACCTGTCATCGCTCGCAACGGTTATTCAGACACTCCGATGGCGAGCTTGCCCTGGTCGGCGGGCTTGATCTTGTGTCGGCGCAGCTCCAACACCACAGGCGTGATCTGCGCGATGCGCGCCTCGATGCGCGCGCGCTGGTAGTAGTCGAGGTCGCTGCGCTTGGTCAGGTCCTTGAGCTGGTTCAGCGCGTCCTCGGCGCGGCCGTTCAGATAGGCCGCATCGGCATGCGCCTCACCCGCGCGCACATGGTCGCCGGCCAGTTCGCAGGCGCGCGCGAATACGGTCTGCAGGTCGGGATCCTCATCGTCGTTCGACAGCTGCGGACGCAGGATCCTCTGCGCGAGCCTGGCGCTTGCCAGGTCGTTGACCTGCAGCAGCGCCTGCGCATGCGCCAGCACCAGGGCGCGGTTGTCGGGGTAATCGCTTTCCAGCGCGGTGTAGCGCTTGAGCGCCGCATCGCGCGCGCCGGACATCGCCTCGGCGTTGCCCGCGGCCAGTTGCAAGACCAATTGGTCCGGATGTTCGCTGGCGAGTTTGTCGGCGAGCGGCACGGCCTTCTTTGCCTCGCCGGCGCGCACCAGCGCAAGCACCTGGCCGTAGCGGTTCGGAACGGTGTCGAATCCCGGCGTATTTTGCAGGTTGTCGGCGTAATAGGTGGCGCTATGGGTCGGCTGGGTCGAGGCCAGCACGCGCACGCGCTCGCGCATGAGCTCGTAGTACGCTGCCGAGCGCGCGCGTTGTTGCGCCGGGGTTTCGGAGGGCCGCGCCAGTTCCGCCGCCATCGCGCTGGAACTCATGTGGCTGCCAGGGAAACGCAGCAGCGGCGACACCTGCGCGCCGATCGTGCGTGCGCTTGCCAGCGCTGCGCTGCGCTGCACTTCTTCCTTCTTCACAACCAGCGCGCGTTCCTTGGCCTCGCTGATGCGCTTGAGCGTGACCGGGTGGTCCATCAGCAGGGCCGGCACGTCGTTCTCGTCGAAACCCGGCCGCAGCGCCCGCTGCATGCGCTGGAAGAATTCGGCCATCGCATCCGGGTCGAAATTGGCCTTGGCCAGGGTCTGGATGCCGACGCGGTCGGCTTCTTCCTCGTCGGCGCGGGTGAAGTTGATCTGCATCTGCTGTGCCAGGCCCGTGGCCGTGGCGATCGCGCCCATGTCCGCGTTGCTCGTGCTGTTGGGGCTCGATTTCGCCGAGGCGACGATCGCGCCGACCATCGCCAGAACCAGCAGCGGCGCGTATTTCTGTTCGGCCTCGACGGCGCGCACCAGGTGTTGCTGGGTGATGTGCGAAATCTCGTGGGCGAGCACGGCAGCGAGTTCGTCTTCGCCCGTGGTCGTCGTGATGAGCCCCGCGTTGATGCCGACGAAGCCGCCGGGCAGGGCGAATGCGTTGATCGACGGATCGTTGACGACGAAGAACGTGAATGGCTGATCCGGTTGCGGGCTGTATGAGACAAGGCGATAGCCGAGCGTGTTGATGTAGTCGGTGAGCAGGGCGTCGTCCAGCACCATGCCTTGGTTGCGCAACTCGTGCAGCACGTAGAAACCGTACTGGCGTTGTTCCTCGGGCGAGGCGATCGACGCCGCGGAACTGCCCATGTCCGGCAACTTGGAATCGACGGCGCGAGCCGGCGTGCCCGCAAGCAACGTACAGGCAAGGGCGAGAACGGCGAGAAAAGGCGAATTGCGCATTGCGGCACGATAGCGCAGACGGTCGATGGCGGCCATTGTCGCGCGTTTGTCGTTTCGCCGGCGTTAATCCGCGGCGCAGACGCCGCCGCCGGCACATGGGACAATACGCAAGGGCTCATTTGCGGGATGCGCCGTGCCGAAGATCGAAATGTACACCAGCGCCAACTGCGCTTATTGCGTGGCGGCCAAGAACCTGCTCAAGAACAAAGGGCTGGACTACGAAGAAATCCGTGTTGACCTGGATGCATCGCGCCGCGAAGAAATGCTCGCGCGCGCGCACCGGCGCACGGTGCCGCAAATTTTTGTAAACGACCGCCTCGTCGGTGGCTACGACGACCTCGTCGCGGCCGAGCGCAGCGGCGAGTTGGCCAAACTGATCGGGAGCGGGGCATGAGCGGCAAGCACGTGGAGGAATTCGTCGCGTTTCGCAAGCGCATGAACGAACGCATCCTCGAGCACGACAACCAGGTCGTGCGGCGCTTCTTCGCGCTGGATACGCAAACCTACAAGGAGGGTGCCCTGCCGGCGAAGACGAAGGAAATGCTCGGCCTCGTCTCATCACTGGTGCTGCGCTGCGACGATTGCATCGGCTACCACATCGCCGAATGCAGGAACGCCGGCGTGACGCGCAACGAATTCTTCGAGGTCTTCAGCGTCGGTCTTGTCGTCGGCGGTTCGATCGTGATCCCGCACCTGCGGCGGGCGGTGGATTTCCTGGACGAGCTGGAAGGCGCGACTAAGGCGTAATCCTGAGCAAGTGCACGACCGCGCCATTCGCGTTCTTGCCATCCATGCGGCCGATGGCGACGGAATCGAAGTGGCTGATCGATCCATCGGCCAGATGCAGGCTGCACGATCGTGGGGTCGGGTTCTGTGCTTGCGCTCCGCGCGTGCACGATAGCGCAACGGCGCCGTCGGCCGAGGCGAGTTGGAAATGCTGGGCGTCCAATGCCTGGTAGCCGTTCAATTGCAGGCGCTGCGGCACCGCATCGAAGGCGTCTGCGACCAGCACCCACTCACCTTGCCAGGCGCTCCCGTCGTCGCTGGCCGCCAGCGGCAAGCGCGATATTTCCAGCGCGCGCAGTTGCAGCGAACCGTCGCTGCGCATCCGCGACAGCCAGACCTGTGCGTGGGCCGACGTGGAAAATTGCAAGTCCAGCGTCATCGCCGCATCGCCGTGGGGCGACGACGGCGCTGGCGCGAACGGCGCATTGCCGCCCGACAGGCGCAGCAGGGAAACGTGGGCGATGCGACCGTCGTAGGGCGCGCTGCCGAACAGCCAGGCGGGTTGACCGTCCTCGTCGTAGCTGAGCAATGCCGCGCTCAACTGACCGCCCTGGAGTTCCAGGCTGAGCAAGGTGCGATCGCTGCCATCGCTCGACCAGAAACCGGTTTCCGGAGTGGTCGCACCCGCGTCCGGTCCGGATCGATCGATCAGGGTGAAGGCACGCAATTTCGGCTGTACCTGCGCACCGTCGGCAGCGTAGAAACTGACGTGGTAAACACCCGGCGCGAAGGCCCCATGTTGCAGGGCAAGCGCCGGATTGAGCTCGATGGAGTAGGGAGTTGGCTGCGGCGCGCAAAGTTCGAGCACCGAGCGCGCGTCGATGCGCAAGTCGTTACCATCCAGCGCCACCGATTGCAGCACCGGCGGACATTGCGTGGCCCACTGTCCCGCGACGGAAAGACTCCAGATGGGCAGGATGGCATTGGGCAGGATCGAATCGTGTGAGGAGACCGATGCCGATCCTGCCGTAGCCAGCATTTGTGCGTACGCCGGAGCAAACAAGCTCGCTGTTGCCAGCAGGCAGCAGACGGTTCGCAGCGTGGCAGGGCGCGGTTTCACAACGGCGGATTCACAACGGTTTTCCTTGTCCTGACGTCGAGTCTACACGATAATTGCCGGCTCATTTGTTTCCTGTTAACGCTGACTTTTCATGACCCAAACGATCACCGTAATTCCGGGCGACGGCATCGGCCCGGAGATCATGCGCGCCACGCTGCGCGTGCTGGACGAACTGAAAACCGGATTACAGTACGACGTCGTTGAAGCTGGCGTCGCGGCGCTGGAAAAATCCGGCGAATTGTTGCCCGCGGCGACGCTGGACTCCATCGGCAAGCATCGTGTCGCGCTGAAAAGCCCGCTGACCACGCCGGTCGGTGGCGGTTTTTCGTCGATCAATGTCGAACTGCGCAAGCGCTTCGACCTGTACGCCAATGTGCGACCGGCGATCACGTTTCCCGGCACCAAGTCGCGCTACGAGAACATCGACATCATCACCGTGCGTGAAAATACCGAAGGCGCGTATCTGTCCGAGGGCCAAAGCCTTTCGGCCGACGGCGAAACCGCGATTTCGATGGTGCGCAACACGCGCCGCGGCGCGACCCGCATCGTGCG
>DATIOA010000185.1:0-2362 GCA_035473575.1 Rudaea sp.
GCCAGCGCCACGACGGCCACCCACACAAGGGCGCGTTTCATCGATCAGCCCACGCGATGTGCCTGCACATGCGCGCTCAACTCGCGCAGGCTGGAGAAAATCCGCTTGTTGTCGGGATTGTCCGAACGCAGCGAGAAGCCATAGCGCTTGGATATGGCCAATGCCAACTCCAGTGCATCGATGGAATCCAGGCCCAATCCGCCGCCGAACAGCGGCGCTTCCGGCCCGATCCGGTCGGCGCTCGTGTTTTCCAGATTCAGGCTGCCGACGATCAATTCGGCCAGCTCGTGCTCGGCGGGCGTTTGTGCAGACATGCGTGCCGCGCTCCCCAAAAGATTGTCCCGGATGACCGCTCCCTGCTGTTCGCGATCAGGGGATTTTGCCGGGCATAGTATCATGCGAGGAATGACCGTCCTGCCCGCACACACTGTTGAAACAAGCACGCCCGCGGCGAGCGAGAGCCTTGCTCCGCTGCACGTCGAGTACGTACGCGCGGATGTCGCCGATCTGCTCGCGCAGGCGAACACGCTGGCCGTGATCGGCTTCGGCGACATGACCCGCAAGCACGACGATCCGCGCTGGCTGCGCGTGCGTCTGGACGCGGACGTTGCTGCTCCGCTGGAAGTCTGGCGGGCCGCCGGCCGCGTCATCCGCGGCCGCGACGGCGACGTGGCCTGGGCCAGCGATGGCGATTACACCTTTGCCGCACTCGAGGTCGACGAAGCCACGCACGGCGGCATTGCCAATGCGGCGCGGCACGCCTACGCAACCCTCGCGCAATGGTCGCGCTGCGGTGCGACAGCGCATTTCCTGCGCATCTGGAATTACCTGGACGCGATCAATGATGGCGAGGGCAATGCCGAGCGTTACCGCCTGTTCTGCGCGGGCCGCGCCGCGGGCATGGGCGATGCGTTCGTCGATTATCCGGCCGCCACCGCAATTGGCGTACGCGACGGTCACCGCGTGCTGCAGATCTACGCGTTGGCCGCGCGCTTGCCCGGCCGTGCGGTCGAGAACCCGCGCCAGGTGAATGCGTGGCGCTATCCGCGCGAGTACGGGCCGGTCGCGCCGGGATTCGCGCGTGCCATGCGCGCGCCGTCCCTTTCACCTCAGTTGTACATTTCCGGCACGGCGGCGATCGTCGGCCATGCCTCGCACCATGCCGAGGATCTCGCCGCACAACTCGACGAAACCCTGGCCAATCTGGACAGCCTGCTCGACGCCGCCGGCAGCACGACGTCGCTTGGCGCGACGAGCCCGCTCAAGGTCTATGTCCGCCAGCCAGCCAGTATCGCCAGCGTGCGCCAACTGCTGGCAGCACGGTTTGACGATGCGGTGCCGATGCTGCTCCTGCACGGCGATATCTGTCGGCGCGAGTTGTTGCTGGAAATCGAAGGCGTGCATTCCGGCTAAGACCGCCGCGGACCCCAAAGTGTGATCCAGTTGGCACATTCGTTGCCGACTGCGCAACGCCATGCGCGCCAAATCCTGCACGGGGCCTATACAAGTACGGTGGTAGTATTTTCCCATCAAGCAATCGGCCTTGGGGCCGTGGAGCCGGTATGAAAGAGCATCTGGGGCATTACGACATCATCGCCGAACTCGGCCGTGGCGGCATGGGTGTGGTCTACAAGGGTTACGAGACCTCCCTCAACCGCTACGTCGCGATCAAGGTCCTGGCCGATTCGTTGGCCCACGACGAGTCCGTCAAGGAGCGCTTCCTGCGCGAGGCCCGCTCCATGGCCGCGCTCAACGATCCGCACATCATCTCCATCTATTTCATCGGCGACGATGCCGGTCAGACCTACTTCGTCATGGAGTTCGTCGACGGTGAGTCCCTGGGTTCCCTGCTCAAGCGCGAAGGCAAGCTCAAACCCGAGCAGGCCGCCAAGATCGTCTACCAGACCGCCCAGGGCCTCGTGACGGCACACGACAAGGGCGTGATCCACCGCGACATAAAACCCGGCAACCTGATGCTGACCAGCAAGGGCGCAGTCAAGATTGCCGACTTCGGCATCGCCCTCTCGACGCAGGATTTCTCCAAGAAGCTCACCTCCACCGGCGAGTTCGTCGGCACCCCGGGCTACCTGTCGCCGGAAGTGTGCCAGGGTAAACCCGTAGATCAACGCTCGGATATCTTCTCGCTCGGCATCGTGCTGTTCGAATGCCTCGCCGGGCGCATGCCGTTTACCGACGAATCCCCGCTTGGCCTGATGCTGGAAGTGGTCAAGGCAGAGATTCCCGATGTGCGCACGCTCAATGCCGAAGTCGATCCGGAGCTCGAGCGCATCCTCGCCAAGATGGTCGCCAAGGATCCCGCCGAGCGTTACCAGAGCTGCCAGGATCTCGTCGCCGACCTCGC
>DATIOA010000186.1:0-8373 GCA_035473575.1 Rudaea sp.
TGCACGGCGAATTGCGCGAGCTTCGCGTGGGCGGACAAGACCGGCAACCTGCCGGACATCCCGGCCGACGCGATCATCCCGAATCCGCACGATCCGAATCAGGTGTTCGTCGGCACCGACTGGGGTTTGTACTACACCGACGACATTTCCGTCGCATCGCCGCTGTGGCAGCGCTTCGAAGGCCTGCCGCACGTGATGGTGTGGAGCCTGACCATCGACCGCGGCTTCACCACGCTCGCTGCCTACACGCGCGGCCGCGGCGTGTGGGCGTGGCCGTTGCCGTCGGGCCCGATCGGACCCAATCACCTGACCATCTCGCAGGCGCCGGCCAGCATCGTCCAGGGCAATACACTCGGCAGCGTCACCGTCACCGAGTACGACGCCAGCAACCAGCAAACCTCGGATAGCGCAACGCAAGTGACGCTAACGGCGGGTGCCTGCGGCGGCACCGTGCTTGGCACGGGTACGCTGAACGGCGGCGCGATCACGTTCGCTACGACGACAAGGTTTAGAACCCCGGCGACGGGCCTGAGCCTGACGGCGTCCGCGGGCACTGCGTCGCCAAGCGCGGCGTCTGCTGCGTTCGACGTCGTGGCGGATCCCGACTGGGTGTTCTGGAGCGGCTTCGAAAGCTGCACGCCCTAGGCATCGCCGGCGCGGACAGCCGTTGCCGTCCGCGCTGCGCTAGAATGTGGGCGTCTCGTGCCGCCGAGGAGGACGTATGCGACTCGTCAAGCATCTACTCGAAGACAAGGGTGGTCCCATCCATACCATCGAACCGGACAAACCCGTGCTCGATGCGATCCGCCTGATGGCCGACAAGTACGTCGGCGCGCTGCTGGTGATGAAAGGTTCGCAACTGCTCGGCATCGTTTCCGAGCGCGACTACGCGCGCAAGGTGATCCTGAAAGGCCGCTCGTCGGCGGAAACGCCGGTGCGCGAGATCATGTCGGTATCCGTGCTCACCGTGGCGCCGGGCGACAGCGTCAATCACTGCATGAAGCTCATGACCGACCGCCGCGTGCGCCATCTGCCAGTGGTCGACGACGGCCGCGTGCTCGGCGTGGTGTCGATCGGCGACCTGGTAAAGGCGGTGATCGAGGACCAGGCACAGGAACTGGAGCACATGCAGCGGTACATCTCCAGCTGAAAGAACCTCTGAAAACCTGCTGCGCTCGACATCTCGCGCTTGGCGAGGCGACAATGCGCCATGAATTTCGACCCCGCCCTGCGTGCCCGCCTGCACCAGCTTCTGGCCGATTACGGCGCCCGCGTGCGCAGCCTGATCGAAGGCCACGGCATCGCCCAGTACGGCATCGATCCGGCCGACATCGAGCAGGAAGTCCGCATCCGCCTGTGGCGGGCGCTGGAACGTGACCGGAATGCGGCCTTTCATGCGTCTTATATTCATAGGACGGTGCTTTCGGCGGTGATAGACGCCATCCGCGCGGCCAGTGTGCGGATGGCGGAGCCCCTGCCGGAGGACGAAAGCGCCGGCGTCGAGGCCTTGGTGGCCGTGTCGCCGGGGCCGGAGCGCCTCGCCGGCGGGGCGCAGGATTTTTCCCGCGTTGCCGCTTGCATGGCCGGATTGCCGCTGCGGCGGCGCGAGGCGGTGGCCCTGCACCTGCAAGGCTTCAGCCTGCGCGAGATTGGCGGCGCGGTTGGCATTTCGGAAGAAGCGGCGCGCAAATTGCTCGACCGCGGGATGCAGACGTTGCGCGAGCGCCTTGCCGCGCAGGGTTTTGGAGAGTTCGATGAGTGAGCGTGATCTGAAAAACCTGGATTTGAAAAACCTGTTCCGCCGGTTCGCCGGGGCACGCGGCACGATGCCCGTTCCGGACGTCGAAGATTTGCTCGCGCTCACACAACTGCCGCATGCCGAAGACGCGGCTTCGCCGCTGCGCGCCGACCTGTTGCGCTTCAGCCGCGAACTCGAACCGGTTTCGGCACAATTGAGTGCGGACCTGGCTGCCGCGCTCGGTGAAACGAATGCAGTCGTCGCGCATCGCCGTGCGTCGCCGCGCCGCGTTGCATCCGCGCCGCACCGCTGGCGCGTCGCCGTCGCCTCTGCGATGGCTGCAAGTCTGATTGTCGCCGTCACCATGTTCGCCACGCGTCGCGACCAAGCGCCGGCGCCGGTGGCTGCCAGCGCGGCGCCGGATCGCATTTTCGCCGGGTTCGACGAGCGCAACGTGGCGGCAAGCAAGGCCGCGCATGGCGACCAGATCTTCCGCGCCAATTTCCTGCCCGACGAAATCTTCAGTTCGTCCAAGTCGCACGAAGGCTGAGCGATTCCGGAAAGTCCGCCTGCCATTGCGGCCTCGGCCGAGGCGGACCGGATGTCAGAAGGTGCCGATCGAGGTCAACTTTCCCCGATACAGGTCGAGGCGAGTTCCTGCCAGGCCGCCAACGCGGCCTGCCGCGTAGCTGACACATCGACCATCGGCGCAGGGTAGCCGCGCGCTGCGAGCGCCGCGGGATCGCGCCATGGCTCCAGCAGCAATTTGGCCGGCAAGGTCGCCAGCTCGGGCAGCCAGCGCTTGAGGTAAATCGCCTCGGGATCGAACTTGGCGGCCTGGGTGTGGGGATTGAACACGCGAAAGTAGGGCGCGGCGTCGGCGCCGCAACCGGCGACCCATTGCCATCCGAGGGTGTTGTTGGCGAGGTCGGCGTCGACCAGCGTATCCCAGAACCAGCGTGCGCCGTGCCGCCAGTGCTGGCGCAAGTTCTTGCTCAGCCAGCTTGCCGCGACCATGCGCACGCGATTGTGCATCCATCCCGTCGTCCACAGCTCGCGCATCCCGGCGTCGACGAGCGGTATCCCCGTCTGGCCTCGCTGCCAATTCCGGATCGCTTCCGGATTGTCCTCGGCCCAGCGAAATCGATCGAAGCGCGGGTTGAAGTTTTCGTCCGGCGTGTTCGGGAAGTGGTACAGCAAATGATGCGCGAACTCGCGCCACGCGAGCTCGCGCAGGTAGGGCTCGAGATCGGGTTGGCGCCGGCTCTGGTCGAGGCTGGCGTACGCATGCAGCCGGTGGTGGATCTGGCGCGGCGTGATTTCCCCGAAATGCAGATGCGGCGACAGCCTTGATGTACCGTGGCGCGCGGGCAAGTCGCGCACCGTCTTGTAATCGTTGAGTGCGTCGTCCGCGAAAATGCCCAGCATTTCCGCCGCACCGGCCTCACCGGGGCGCCACACCGCGTCGAAACCCGCATCCCAGGCGATCTTCGGCAACAGTTCCAGCGCGGACAACGGCAGACTGCCTTGCGCTTGCACCCATTTCTTGGCGCGGGCCTCGGGCAGCGGCTCGTCCGGTTGCAGTCGCGTGCGCAGCTTGCGCCAGAACGGCGTGAAGACGCGGTAAGGACCGCCCTGCTCGGTGGCGATTTGCCAGGGCTCGCACCACAGATTGCCGGATCGGCTCTCGACCGCGATGCCATCTTCGCGCAAGCCAGCCTTGAGCTTCGTGTCGGCGGCGATGGCCGCGGGCTCGTAGCGCCGGTTCCAGTACACGGCCACGGCATTGAATTCCCGGATCAATGCACGCGTCACGCCCAGGGTTTCGCCGCGCGCGATGCAAAGCCGTCCTTTCTGTTTTGCGAGCGCATCGTCGAGCGCTTGCAGCGAGCGGTGCAGCCACCATCGGCTGGCGGCGCCGGGTTGCCAGGGCGCGTCCTCGTCGGGCGCGTGGATGTATACGGGCAGAACGCGGTCGTGCGCCGCACAGGCCGCATGCAGGGCCGGGTTGTCTTCCAGGCGAAGATCCCGGCGCAACAGTACCAGCGCGGTACTCATGGATTTCGATGACGCCAACCGCACCAAAGTGACGTCGTCACGACAAGAATGGCGAGCAGTAGCGCGGAGCCAGCTGCCATATCCGCGCCGAGCAGGGGCGAATGATTCTGTTTGACGAACACGCCGACCAAACCCCATACCACTGCCAACGCGTAAGCCGGGTTGCCGCGCATGCCGACCAGTGCGGTCAGCACGAGCAACGCGGTCAGCACGAACAATGCGAGCGTCCAGGGCAGCATGTCGGCGACCGGCAGCAGTTTGAACGCGACAATCACCTGGGCGACATTGAGGAATACCGCGAGCGAAACCCAGCCCGCGTGCAAGGACAGCGGAATCCACTGCCACCAACTGCCACGCGCATGTTGCGCCGTGTGCGCGACGTGCCAT
Source organism: Rudaea sp. (assembly GCA_035473575.1). Classification (GTDB taxonomy): domain Bacteria; phylum Pseudomonadota; class Gammaproteobacteria; order Xanthomonadales; family Rhodanobacteraceae; genus Rudaea. The sequence goes on from DATIOA010000186.1 coordinate 4,184, forward strand.
GCGGCCCGGAGAATGCTGCCGAAGCTGATCCAGATGATCGCCAGCGCCACCCAGAAAAGTTGCAAGGTGAACGCGATCATCCACAGCGAGGTCATGGCGAAGGCCAACGCCGCCCACGGGCGCGTGCGTTGCAGCCTGACATCGGCTGCCGGCTCAAGCATTTGACGGGTGGCGTAGACCACATCGAGAAGAAAGATGGCCCCCCAGATCGAGAAGGCGTATCCGGCTGCAACAATCAAGGTTGGATATCGATCGGAGATTTCGCCGTTGGTCGGGCCGAAAATCCGCGCGTTCGAGAGCCACGCGACGAAAGGCATCGTCCACGCCAGCAGGGCAACGAGATACTTCATCGACACTCTCCCGTGAACGTCTGGCTGCCTTCGCCGACCTCCGGCCACTGCTGCGGCGCCTTTTCGATCCGGGCGGTGTCGTATCCCATCGCCTTGGCCCGGTCCAGCATCACCCGGTAGTCCGCATCGGAGACTTCCGGCGTGCGCGCCATGAACCACAGGTAGTCGCGCGCATCGCGCACGACCAGCACCTGGCTGTAGTCGGCATTCAGCCATCCGACCAGGTATTGCATGGAAAGGATTCCGAACAGCCGCACCCGCCATTCGCCGTTTCCGCTCTCCGCAACGGGACTGGCGCTGGAGTGGATGAGTTTCACCGGAGCCTCGAAACTCCCCGGGCGCAGGCGGAACCACGTGCAGATGGTTCCATCGGATTCGCGGCTGTAGGTTTCAACCGGATCGTGGCCGCCCCGTTCGAATCGGGTCGGGATCGAGGCAATCACGTACCAGCGGCCCATGAATCGCGTCAGGTCGACCGGGGAAACCGGGCGTATGGGCGGACCCGCCGGCGCGCAACCGCACAGCGCGAACAAGACAAGCAGTCCGGCGATCGCAGGAATTTTGCGTGCATGCATGATTGGATGCGGCCTCGGCAATGGATGAGTCCAATGCTACGAGGCAGCCGCGCAAGGCGGCGTGAAGGCCGGCGTGTGTTTTTTCCAGCAGCATCCACCGGCCTCGCATCCGGCCGGGACTTTCTTTTTTCAGACTTCGACGGAACTCGCGTGCTCGCGCGTGGCCGCGAACGTCACGCCCGGCCAGCGTTCCTGCGTCAGTTGCAGGTTCACCCGCGACGGCGCGAGGTAGACGAGTTCGCCTGCCGCGTCGACTGACAGATTCATCGCCGCCTTGTCGCGAAACTCGGCGAGCATCTTCTCGTCTGCACAACGGATCCAGCGCGCCGTCGTCACGGTCACGTTTTCGAACGCGCAGTCCACGCCGTACTCGTCCTTGAGCCGGTAGGCGACGACGTCGAATTGCAGCACGCCGACCGCGCCGAGAATCAAATCATTGCTCATCAGCGGACGGAAGAACTGCGTCGCGCCTTCCTCGGACAACTGCGCCAGACCTTTCTGCAACGCCTTCATTTTCAGCGGATCGCGCAGGCGCGCCCTGCGGAACAGTTCCGGCGCGAAGTTCGGGATGCCGGTGAAGGAGAGTGCCTCGCCTTCCGTGAACGTGTCGCCGATGGAAATCGTGCCGTGGTTGTGGATGCCGATCACGTCGCCGGGATAGGCTTTTTCCACGATGTCGCGCTCGCTCGCCATGAAAGTGAGCGCGTTGGCGAGCTTGATTTCCTTGGCCGTGCGCACGTGGAACGCCTTCATGCCGCCGTCGAACGTGCCCGAGCAGATGCGCATGAACGCGACGCGGTCGCGGTGCATCGGATCCATGTTTGCCTGGATCTTGAACACGAAGCCGGTGAGTTTTCCTTCTTCCGGTTTCACCTCGCGCGTCGTGGTCGCGCGCGGCCTGGGTGCGGGCGCATGATCGACGAAGAAATCCAGCAGCAGCTGCACACCGAAATTGTTGACGGCAGAACCAAAGAACACCGGCGTCTGCCGGCCATCGAGATAGGCCCGCGCATCGAACGGATGCGACGCGCCCTCGACCAATTCCAGTTCTTCGCGCAGTTCGCGCAACACGTCCGCACCAATCTTGGCGGCGAGCGCGGGATCGTCGAGCGAGGCGAAGATGGTCGAATCCTGGCGCGTGAAATTGCGCCCCGGTTCGAACACATGCACTTCGCCGCTGACCAGGTGATACACGCCCTTGAGCCGCGAACCCATGCCGATCGGCCAGGTGATCGGCGCGCATTGGATCTTCAGCACCGATTCGACCTCATCTAGCAAGTCGATCGGCGAGCGACCTTCGCGGTCGAGCTTGTTGATGAAGGTCATGATCGGCGTGTCGCGCAGCCGGCACACGTCCATCAACTTGATCGTGCGTTCCTCCACGCCTTTCGCGCAGTCGATCACCATCAGGGCCGAATCGACCGCGGTCAGCACGCGATATGTGTCCTCGCCGAAGTCCGCGTGGCCGGGCGTATCGAGCAGGTTGACGATGCGGCCCTCGTAGGGGAACTGCATAACCGACGAGGTGACCGAAATGCCGCGCTCCTTTTCCAGCGCCATCCAGTCCGATGTCGCATGGCGTGCCGCCTTGCGGCCCTTCACGCTGCCCGCCATCTGGATCGCGCCGCCGAACAGCAGCAGCTTTTCCGTGAGCGTGGTCTTGCCGGCGTCGGGATGCGAGATGATCGCAAACGTGCGCCGGCGCAGGGTTTCGTCGGATTGGGTCATGGCAAGCGCGGCGCGACGCCGTAAACGGAAAAAGGCGCGGGATTATACGCGAGGCGCGCTTTGAAGGAGCCTCTGAATAACCGTCGCGAGCGAAGACAGATCACGCGTCGCCAGCGCGCAGAAACCGGAGCATACTTTGTCGTATGTGAGGATTTCGGGCACTGCCGGCGCGTGAGATGTCGAGCGCAGCAGGTTATTCAGAGGTTCCTCAGCACTCGATCACATTCACTGCCAGCCCGCCACGACTGGTTTCCTTGTACTTGTCCTGCATGTCGCGGCCGGTGTCGCGCATGGTCTTGATCACCTTGTCCAGCGACACGCGGTGCTTGCCGTCGCCGCGCATGGCCATGCGCTGTGCGTTGATCGCCTTGACCGAACCCATGGCGTTGCGCTCGATGCAGGGAATCTGCACGAGGCCGCCGATCGGATCGCAGGTGAGTCCCAGGTTGTGTTCCATGCCGATCTCGGCGGCGTTTTCGACCTGATAGATCGTGCCGCCGAGCGCGGCGGTGAGTCCGCCCGCGGCCATCGAGCAGGCGACGCCGACCTCGCCCTGGCAGCCGACTTCGGCACCGCTGATGGATGCGTTTTCCTTGTACAGCAGTCCGATCGCCGCGGCGGTGAGCAGAAAGTCCAGCACGCCCTGTTCGTTCGCGCCGGGCACGAAGCGATGGTAGTAGTGCAGCACTGCCGGAACGATGCCCGCGGCGCCGTTGGTTGGCGCGGTGACGACGCGGCCGCCGGCGGCGTTCTCCTCGTTCACGGCAAGGGCGTACAGGTTCACCCAGTCCAGGATGGTTAGCGGATCCTTGAGCGCGGCCTCGGGGCGATCCTTCAATTCCGCGACCATTGCAGGTGCGCGGCGCTGCACTTTCAGGCCGCCGGGCAGAATGCCGGATGCACGCATGCCACGCGCGACGCAATCTGACATGGCCTTCCAGATGTTTAGAAGGCCGGAACGAATGTCGGTTTCGCTGCGCCACGCTTTCTCGTTCTCGAACATCACCTGCGCGATGGACTTGCCGGATTCCTCGCAGATCTTCAGCAGCTCATCGCCGCTGCGGAATGGATGTGGCAGTGTCGTGGTGTCGGCGACGATGCGGTTTTCGGCCGCTTCGTCGGGGTTGACCACGAAGCCGCCGCCGACGGAATAATAGTCGCGCGTGGCGAGCGTTTCGCCGGCAGCGTCGAATGCTGTGAAGCGCATGCCGTTGCTGTGGTAGGGCAGCTTGGTGCGCTTGTTGAAGACGAGGTCGGTCCTCTCGTCGAAGCCAATCTCGTGCCTGCCGAGCAGATTGATCTTCTTCATCGAACGGATGCGTTCGAGCCGCGCCGGAATCGAATCGGGGTCGATCTTGTCGGGCCATTCGCCCTCGAAACCGCACAGCACGGCCTTGTCGGTGCCGTGGCCGCGGCCGGTGTGCGCGAGCGAGCCGAACAGTTCCGCGCGCACGCGCGCCACGCGCGCAAGGACGCCGGTTTCTTCGAGCCAGCGCGTGGCAAATCGCGCCGCCGCCCGCATCGGCCCGACCGTGTG